>JACRKJ010000039.1 GCA_016219825.1 Candidatus Woesearchaeota archaeon
CAATGTTTAAGATAAAATACAGGCTTCCGTTGAATGGGGCGTTGGCCCTTTCTCTGGTTTCATTTATGCTTTCATTGTCCATGGCGGTGACTGCTCCAATCTATCCCTTATTTGTCAAGGAATTTGTGAAAAATGACGCATATGTCGGATATGTGTTTACGTTCAGCTCTTTGCTCTTGATCCTCTTGACATTCGTCGTTGTCCATTTATTAAGGTTGTATCCAAAATATAAGTTATTAAGGATGTCCTTAATCGGATTTACATTAACCTATCTAGTCCTTCCATTTTTAACAACGTTGAATCAATTGTTGTTTTTAACGATCTTTCGCGCGTTCTTCATTGTGACTGCCTTGATGACAACAGGCTTATTGATCAGGGAAACAGTGGATAAAAAAGGAAAGTTAGGGTCAACAGAGGGGTTTTACTTTACGATTTTAAATCTTGCGTGGCTATTCGGGCCATTGATTGGCGGTCCATTCGCGAAGCGTTTTGGATTCAACACAACATTTCTATTAGCAGGCGGATTTGCGTTTATTGCATATCTAATTTGGGCGTATAAATCAAAAGAGCATAAATTAGAGGATGAGAAAAAAGAAACAAATAACAAGCACTTCTTGGAAAATTTGAAGGAATATCTGCATCATAAAAATTTAATTGTAGTCTATCTGCTTTCCTTTGGCCTTCCATTTTGGTGGTCTTTGATTTATATTTATCTCCCGTTGTTTTTGGCGGCAAAAGCGGTAAGCGCCTCAGTAATTGGGTACGCGTTATTCTTGGTTGTAATACCATTGATTTTCCTGGAATTCCCGATTGGAAGGATAGCGGACAAAATAGGTTATAGGAAATTACTGGTGTTCGGCTATTTGTTTATGGCGATCATAGCTTTTTTAATCGCGCGTTCAGAAGACTATATCTGGATTATTGGGTTGTTTATCATTGGTTGTTTTGGAACAGCGCTGGTGGAGCCGCTGCGTGAGGCGTTCTTCTTTAAGATAACAAAGAAAGACGATGAATTGCGGTTTTATTCAGTATACAGGACCGCGTTTGATACAGGTTATTTAGTTGCTCCAATCATCTACTCTGTCGCGTTGTCTGCCGGAAGCTTTAAGAGTTTATTCCTGGCTGGAGCATTCTTAATGTTGCTGTTTGGGATCATCGCGGCGTTTATCAAAGAACATGGCCACATTCATCATTGAACATGCGGAGAAAAAGTTATCGCAATGGTGTGTCATTGAGTACAGACAAATGAGTAAATATGTCGGGAAGCAGAATTTATTTTTTACAAATATTTTAAAAAAAGATGTTAAAAAGCTTAAACCATACGGAAGTGTAGAAACAAGATCAATGACCCAATTGCAGTTGCAAAAAGTATGCATTCTCGATCCTAATACAAAAAAAACATTGACGCCTGAAGACGCGAAGCAGTTTGATTATTTTGTTTTTGGCGGTATTTTAGGGGACGCGCCAGCGCGGGGAAGGACAAAAACCGTGTTGACAGATAAAATGAAAAATGTGGAAGCGAGAAATTTGACAGGGAAGCAGATGTCCACAGATACAGCGGTGTTAGTGGCAAAAATGATTGCGGATGGAACGCCTGTAGAAAAAATTCAATTTCAGGATACGATAGAAATAACACTTAAAAAAGGAAAGATTCAGGAATCAGTTATTCTTCCATACAGGTATGTGCTTGAGAATGGAAAACCAAAAATCAGCAGAGAATTAATAACCTATTTGGCGAAAAAGCAGGATCTTTAACATTTCTCCAGCGCGAAAGAAGTCCTTGACGTCGCTGGCAGGCCCGCATAAGTCAAAAACATTTATAAACCAAGAAAGTAGATCATTCTCATGTTAGATCTTCCGTCCATAGAAAAGAAGTGGCAGAAACTCTGGCAGGAAGCGAAATTATTTGAGGCAGATCCAGACTCAACAAAACCAAAATTCTTTGTGACATTTCCATATCCATATATGAATGGGTATTTTCATTTAGGTCATTTCTATACGGCGATGCGCGTGGAAGCCATGGCGAGATATAAACGATTGCAAGGATTTAATGTCTTATTTCCGCAAGCGTGGCATTGTACCGGCGATCCGATCGAAGCTGCAGCCCAGCGTATTCGGGAGAAGGAAGAAAAGCAATGGAAAATAATGAGAGAACTGGGCTTGATAGACAAGGAAATTGAAAAGTTCGCTGATCCAAAATATTGGACAGACTATTTCCCCAAGGAATTCAAGAAAGATCTGCAGGCTGCTGGTTTCTCCATTGATTTCAGGAGGGAATTTATTACCACAGAATTAAATCCGTATTATGATAAGTTCATCCAATGGCAGTTTAGGAAGTTAAAAGAAAAAGGATATGTCAACTTAGGAAAGCATCCAGTGGTTTGGTGTCCAAAAGATAAGATTCCATTAGGCGACCATGCGAGAAGTGAAGGGGAAGGGGAACGGCCGCAGGAATTCACGCTGTTAAAATTCAAATTTAATGACGAGTTCATTGTCGCTGCCACATTGCGCCCTGAAACAGTGTTTGGCCAGACAAACTTATGGATTCATCCTGGTGTGGAATATGTGCGGGCGAAAATAAATGCGGAAACCTGGATTATAAGCAGGGAATGCGCGGAAAAATTAAAAGAACAGGAAAGAAGCGTGGAGATTTTAGGAACACTTCAGGGAAAGGACTTGATTGGAAGTTGCGCGGTAGCGCCGATGATTCACCATGAGCTGATGATTCTTCCATCATTTTTCTGCGATCCAAAAAAAGGAACAGGCATTGTCACGTCAGTCCCGTCAGACGCTCCAGATGATTATATGGGATTAAGGGATTTGCAGAAAGATCCAAAAGCAGCCGGCAAATATGGGTTGTTAAACGAAGAGATAAACCGGATTAAGCCCATTCCGATCATTCGTTCTGAGGAATTAGGGGATCTTCCAGCTGTAAAAATCTGCGAGGAATTAAAGATTGCATCCCAGCATGAACGGGAAAAATTAGAGCAGGCGAAGAAGATTGTCTACAAAAAAGGATTTTATGCTGGTATCATGAATGAACGCTGTGGCAAATACGCGGATGTTCCCGTAGAACGGGCAAAGGACTTAATCCAAAAAGACTTAATCGAAAAAGGGGAAGCTGAGAAGTTCTATGAATTAACGGGAAAAGCAGTCTGCAGGTGTTTAACGCCCGCTGTTGTAAAAATTGTCTCCAATCAATGGTTTTTGCAGTACAGCGATCCAGCGTGGAAAAATGTAGTCAAGAAAAATCTGGAACATGTAAAATTGTATCCAGAAAAAGCGCGCCAGCAGTTTGAGTATGTGGTTGACTGGCTGCATGACTGGGCGTGTACAAGGGAATTTGGATTGGGGACAAAACTGCCTTGGGATCAAAAATGGATCATTGAAAGCTTGTCTGACAGCACGATCTACATGGCTTTTTACACAATTACGCATCATTTGAAAAGAATACCTATAGAGGAGATTAATGATAATTTATTTGAGTATGTTTTCTTAAGCCAAGGAAAAAATAAATGGAAAGAAATTGGCGAGCAGATGAAAGGAGAGTTTGAATATTGGTATCCTGTTGATTTCAGGAATTCAGGAAAAGACCTGATTCAGAATCATTTAGCCTTCTTTATGTTTAACCATACAGCGATATTTCCAGAACGGTATTGGCCGTTGGGAATTGGAGTCAATGGGTGGATAACGGTGAACGGGCAGAAAATGTCCAAATCGCTGGGAAATTTCTTGTTGGTGCGGGATATTCTGAAGCAAGGTGCTGATGCTGCAAGAATTGCGGTCTTGTCTGGCGGGGAAGGGCTGGATGACGCGAATTGGGATGGGGATCTTGCGAAGTCATTGCCTGGAAAGCTGGAGCAGTGGTATGAATTTGCGCTGAAGTGGCATAAAACCAAAGGAAGAAAAGACCTGAAGCATATTGATCATTGGCTTGAGGCGCAGCTGCAGAGGTTGAAAAAAGAGGTTATGAATGCGATGGAGGAAACATGCTTCAGGACAGCCTTGCAGAAAATATTCTTTGAGTACAGCAATACTTTAAAATGGTATTTGAAAAGGACAAATAATCTTCCAAACAGGGAATTAATGCAGAAGGCTGTTGAAGATCAGGTCGTCATGCTCGCTCCATTCGCCCCCCATATATGTGAAGAAGTATGGAAAACGTTAGGAAAAGAAACTTTTGCGTCCAATGCGCGGTGGCCTGAAGCAGATGAGCAAAAAATAAATCTAGAACTGGAGCAGGCGGAAGAATATATTACAAACGTTGTGGGGGATGTAAAGGGGGTGTTGAACTTCGTAAAGATAGAAAAACCAGGATCAATCGCGCTATTTGTATCCCCCTCATGGAAAGAATCAATTTTCAAAACACTAAAAGAAGAAATTAAGAAAACAAGAAACGTAAATGACTTAATGAACTTAGTAAAAGGGACTGGCCATGAAAAAGAAATGTCGAAGGTCATTGTGTCTTTAGTCAAGAACCCAGGAAAATTCCCTGTCTTAATCACAAGCCCGGCAGAAGAATACAAAATACTGCATGAGAATAAATCCTTCTTTGAGCAGGAATTTAACTGCAGGATTGAAGTAATGAAAGCAGATGACGCGAAGGAAGAAAAAGCTCAGCAGGCGATGCCGGGAAAGCCCGCGATAGTAATAAAATAAAAAAACGTTACCTTTAAATAACACTTGTTACTTATAAATAACATATGTTACAGATAAAAGACAGTAAAATCTATTTTAGTGAAAGTTGTCTTCTTGAGATAGCTGACTTAATCTTTAAATACCCTCATAAAGCGTTTTATTTGCGCGAATTGGCAAAAGAAACAGGATATTCAACAACAGCAGTAACGAAGGTTATAGAAGAGTTAAAAGGATACAATATTATAGTAATAGAAGAAGGTACAGTCGTAAAGAACATTAAAGCAAACATAAATGCAAGGGGGTATACGGAGCATAAACTTCTTTTCAATCTTTATAAAATAAAGAGAATCTTGGTAGCAGAGAATATTAATAGTTATATGAACAATCCAGAATGCATCGTCCTGTTCGGATCATTTGCAAAAGGAGAAGACATTGAGGAAAGTGATATTGACGTATTGATTATTACCTCACAAACTATCCCAAAAGAATTAGGATTGCTAAAAATAAAATGGGAAAAAGAGTTTAACAGAAAAATAAACTTTCATGCTCTAAAATCCCTTGATAATTCCGCTAGAGAATTCAAAAATGCGGTGGCAAATGGAATAGTTTTACATGGTTATCTAAAGGTGATATAAGTGATTGACGCATTTAAAAATTATATTGTGTCAGGAGCAGTAAAAACAAAAACAGCAGATCCAGAAGAAGCAAGTTCATTATTGCGGAGAGCACAACTAAGAATGCAGTATATAAGGGAATTAAATGAAATGACTGCCCCTTTAGTATTGGAAGATGCGTACGAAAGTGCGCGTGAGGCGGCGCAGGCGTTGAT
The DNA here is from genome assembly GCA_016219825.1 of Candidatus Woesearchaeota archaeon. Classification (GTDB taxonomy): domain Archaea; phylum Nanobdellota; class Nanobdellia; order SCGC-AAA011-G17; family GW2011-AR18; genus JACRKJ01. The sequence continues at coordinate 5,468 of JACRKJ010000039.1, forward strand.
GTCTATAAAAGGATTCAAACCATACAATCATGAAGCTACAATTAGTTTTCTGAAGGAGTTTTACAAGGAAAATTTTAACGAGTATGAATTAGCGCAGTTTGATCGTTTTCGCGAATTGAGGAATAACTCACATTATCGTGCAGAAAAAATTATAAAAGATGACGCACAGAAATGTGTGGACTTTGCTAAAATACTGATCAAAAAAATACAAGGCATATTAAATAAAAAAAATAAAAAATATTAACAGCAATTACATTGAACCTGTAGTGATGTCACTCTGGTTCCGACGCCGCCCGGAGGGACATATGCCGTTGAACAATCTGCAATCTTGCTTTTACTTTCATAAGGGCTTTCTAATTCAGTGCTGATATGGGCAAGAGTGCATATTTTACCTTCCCTTTGGCAGATCTGATCACAGCTTACACTTTGAGCAGTAACATTGTTGGCAGAATCAGTAGTATTGTCTCGTGAATAAATAATAGGCAAATCAGAAGCCTTCGTTTGGCACCCATTTAATGTCTTTAAAACGCCGCCGGTTGTTGTCAAATAAGAATTTGTTCCATATGGCTTCCTAATTGTGTTTCCAGTTACATTAATCGTAGCAAGAGTGACAACAACAGTCAAAACCAAAACAAAACCAGTAACGAAAAGAATATCTTTTGTTTCCATGTGCTCCTCCTTTAATAAAAAGATAGAGGAAACTGCGCTGAGGATATATATATATATATATCGGTTATAAAAAACGATTGTTATAAATAAAAAACGCAATAAAATAAAAGAATCTAGCGAAGGTCTATATCATAATTTGATTTATTGTCCTTAATATTTTTTAGAATCAGGTCTTTAACTTTTTTCAAGCTGGTGGTCATTTGATGATCTGTATAAGATTGTGTTGGCGAAACGAGGATTGGATCAAAAGCAATCTTTGTGGACATAACTGTGGCGATGATGCCATAACCCTTAAATTTCATTCTACTGGAGAAGTTAACCAAAGGAACAATGCTGATAAAGAATCGTCGTGATTCTGTTTGGAGAAAATAAACTGGAAAATAAGTTTCTTCTAGGCTGGAAATGTCACGGGTAGTGCTGATATCTTTTTTTAGAAGAAGGGGGGTTTCATTGCTGATAATTTCTGCGTTGAGAAAAACGCATAGATCCTTTGCGAATTGTTCAACCTCTTCAACAAATTTTTGTTTGAGTTGAGAAAGTTCTTCAGGTGTAGCCACAAAATAGAGTATTGCTTGTAGTATATAAATATGTAGTTATTATTAATGTAAATTCAATACCACATTCTTAATTCTTGTCATCGCTTCAATCGAATACTTAATGCCTTGTGTTCCTAACCCAGAAGATTTTATGCAGGGAAATGGAAAATGGTCTGGTCCGCGAGCTGATTTTCCATTGATTTGGACAGTTCCAACATCCAACTGGTCCGCGATTTTCAATGCTTTCTCAATGTCTTTTGTAAACACACAGGCAGCTAAACCATATTCAGAGCGGTTTGTTAACGCAATTGCTTCTTCAGCGGTTTTCACCCGCATGATCGGCAGGACAGGCCCGAACTGTTCTTCCCATAAAATCCTGCATTGCTCATTGACATGGTCAAAGATCACAGGGCTCCATAAATTATTGTTTCGAAATTTGCAGAGGATCTGTTTCGCTCCATGTTTATTCGCGTCATCAACAAGTTCTTGGATATAATTCCCAGCTTCTTTGCTGATCAAGGGACAAACAACAGTATCTTCCCCGCTTCCTACGCGTAAATGCTCAACAGCAGTGACTAACTTCTGGGCAAATCTATCAGCAATAGAATCCAAAACAAAGACGCGTTTAATCGCGGTGCATCGCTGTCCAGCGTAGGAAAACGCGCCAGCGGTGATTTCTTTCACAGTCAAATCCAAGTCAGCGTCCTCCAAAACAATCGCGGCGTCTTTTCCACCAAGTTCTAATAATAATGGATTTATTCCAGCTAATTGACTAATTCTCTTTCCAACTTTAGTGCTTCCAGTGAACGCGATCATGTGAACTCCATTGTGCTGCACTAAATAATCCCCGATCTCGCTTCCAGACCCAGTAATCACATTCAAAACACCAGGAGGTAATCCAGCCATTCGAAATAACTCAACAAAATGCAATAACGAAATAGCTCCTTGCGTAGGCGCTTTCACCACAACAGTATTCCCTGTAATCAAAGCAGGAGCTATTTTAGAGACAGCGAGATTGATAGGATAATTAAAGGGAGCGATAGCCAATACAACTCCAAACGGAACTCTTCGCACTAATGCTAATTTTCCTCTCCTGAATTGGGGAAACGCGTCTCCGCGAAGTAATTCTTCTCTTAATCGCAGTCCTTCTTCAGCTGTTTGCCGCAATAAAGCAGCGCTTCGCAGTACTTCATCTTCCGCGTCAAGCAATGATTTTCCGTTTTCTTTCATTAAAATCTGGGCAATGAACGTATAATTTTTCTCTGCTAGATCAGCGGTTTTATACAAGTAGGAAGCGCGTTCTTGGATAGGCAAGCTATTCCAGGATTGCTGCGCCCACGAGCAGTTTCGAATGACTTCATCAGCTTCTTCTTTGGTGACTGCCTGTATTTCCCCTGCAAGTTTAAAGTCATTGGGAGAATATACTTTAATTGTTTTTTTAGAAGTGGATTTAATCCACGCGTTGTGCTTGAAATAGGTATACACTCCTTTTATCTGCAGTTCTTCAAACATACATTTTTTTGTCTAATGAATGATAAAAAGGTTCTGGAGCACTTAAGAATAGTAATCTGGACAGCAAAACCATTATAAATCATGAAGAAATCAGATGTATATGGCTGTAAAAAAAGAATTGTACGATATTCTTATTGTAGGCGGTGGATTCGCTGGTATTTCAGCGGCGATCTACGCGTTTCGTTTTAACCGAAAAGTGGCTGTTCTCGCGAAAGAGCCTGGCGGTTTAATAATGACAACCCACTTAGTGGAGAATTATCCAGGATTTCCTTCATTGAGCGGTCCAGATTTAATGGAGCATTTCTTTGATCATCTAAAATATTTCAACATTCCATTGATTACAACAGAAGTAACAGGAATAAAAAAACAAAAAGATGGTTTCAAAATTAGCACGCTGGAAAAAGAATATGAATCAAAAACAGTAATTCTCGCAATGGGCAGCAAGCCAAGACGATTGGAAGTAAAGGGAGAAAAAGAATTTTACGGAAAAGGAGTAAGTTATTGCGCGATTTGCGACGCCGCGTTTTTCAAAAATAAGGCTGTGGCGGTGGTTGGCGGGTCAGATTCAGCTGCGAAAGAGGCGTTATTATTGGCGGAGCACGCGAAGAAAGTATTTATTATTTACAGGGGAGACAAACTGCGGGCAGAGCCTATAAACACGGATCGCGTCTTAAAAAATGAGAAAATAGAAATTATCTACAATGCGAATGTCCTGGAAATCTATGGCGATAAAAAGATGAATAAGATTATTTTAGACGTTTCATATAAATCAAAAAAGGAATTGGAGTTGGACGGTTTATTCCCGACAATAGGCCACATTCCATCAAATGAGTTCGCGAAGCAGTTAGGGGTAAAATTAAATGAAAAAGGCGAGGTCATTGTAGATGAGGAAGCGAAAACAAATATTTCTGGATTATACTGCGCTGGGGACTTTACAACATTAAAGGAGAAACAGGGAATTTTAGCGGCCGCCCAAGGTGTCATGGCCGCGTTCAGCGCTGATGAATATTTAAGAAAGAATAGAATCTACGATTAACGATGCGCAAACAAGGAAAAAGCTGGAGGATTATTGTAGTAATACTCATCATTTTAATTGCGTTGATTCTAATGTATGGTTATGCGCGTTCTTTTCTCCAGAAAAAACAATGCTGTTATGA
>JACRKJ010000045.1 GCA_016219825.1 Candidatus Woesearchaeota archaeon
ATCCATCTTTTCTGCTTTCAAGCAGAAATATGGAGCTAGCGTGAGCTCCAGAACTATTCAAACACAGCGATCAGACATCTATAGCCGAGCTATCTTGTATAACCTCAGTCTGGTTATACAACCAGATTTTCAACTGAGCCGTTTAGTCAGAACGGGATTTCATTTGAGACTTTGCCAGATGCCTAATATATTTCCTTCTGTATCCTTGAAATAAGCAGAATAACCCATGTCGCCTACTTTTAATTTAGGCATGACGATTTTTCCGCCATTCTTTTCTATTTGTTTTGCAGCTTCATCAATATCATTAACGCTAACCGTGATTATTGGATGTATTATCGGCTCTTTTCTTTTGAGCATACCCCCGTTAATCGCGCCTGGTTCTTTTGGCATTTGTTTTTCATCTACTTTGACTGTATGAATGATTGCATAGTTAAATTGCGGGATGAATTTCACTTTCCATTGAAATGTTTTTGTGTAAAACTCTTCTGCACGTTTCATGTCTTCTGCTGGAATTTCGAAATGCACGACTTTGTCCATACTAAAACTATGTTGCGAAACAATATAAATATACTTGTTTTTCTACCTGCATGAAAAAAGTTTTAGTTGGCTGCACTGTCGCTGATGTGAAGGAATATTGTTTAGATAAATACGCTGAAGGCTTAAAGAGATTAACTTACAAGAACTTTGACATCTTATTAGCTGATAATTCTAAGGATGAAAAATACGCTACACTTATTCAAGAAAAATATAAACTTCCTGTTATCCGCACTGGACATTTTGATAATGTGGCAGAAAGCGTTATCCATGGATTGAATGTGCTACGACAGAAAGCGTTAGATAAGGGGTATGATTATTTTTTATGCTTGGAACAGGATGTTGTCCCTCCGCCGAATATTATTGAGCTTTTATTAAGTGCTGAGAAAGATTTAGTGACAGGGATAGCGCCGCATTTATTGGTGCGTGAACATAAAACACAAGAAATCGCGTTATTAGCTTTTCACGACAAGAATAACCCTGGAAAATATGTTTATATTGACTGGAACAGCGCACAACAATACAATGAAGGATTATTGGAAGTTGATTACTGCGCCATGACTTGTTTTTTATTTTCTAAAAACATACTGAAGAAAATCCCCTTTCGCTATGAACTGACTGAAGCTACAAAAACCAATCCGCGAAACTTATTATGGCATGATTTTACATACTGCATTGACGCACAGAAATTAGGGTTCAAAATTTACGCACATTTAGGAGCAAAATGCGAGCATTATTTTTATGGCGGATTTAGTTTGACGTTGGGAGACACGACTGACATACATCTGAAGAAAAATTAACCTTGAATGAACTCTACCCCCTTCATTTCCTTAAACTCTTTGTCTTCTGTCACAAATGGGATATTCATCTCTCTCGCGAAGATATATCCAACACAATCAAAAAATGAGAAGCCTTGCTTTTTATGCTTGTAACGTAATTTCATTGCTTTTATTAGAATATACAACGCCGCTTCTTTACTGTATCCTTTCAGTTTATCCCCCCATTTATCCGCGATTTCTTCTCCTTTATCACGCAATAAGACCCAGATAAATTCCGCCAGCGTTTCATGGCTTATTATAAACTCTTCATCGATATATTTCGTAAATTTTTTGTTTCCCCCAGCTATCTCCATTAATATATATGTATCTAAATATTTCATTAGTACTTGCTCTCCAGATCTTTTCGTGCTTCTTTTAACAGTATTTTTGTCGGTTTTGAAAATTTAATCGCACCAAACAACTCTTCTAAAACTGTCTTTTGTTTTCCTTTAATTTCAATCACAATCTCTTCATGTTGATGAATTTTATTCTCTCTTACTATCTCTTTTGGTATGATAATCCCCAGTGAATTCCCCCACTTTTTTACTCCACATATTATAGTCTGTGTCATGTATAACTACTTAGTATAACTTATTTAAAAACCTTTCCCCTGCTTTTTTGAAAATCCTTCAATAGTAAAAATGTGGGGCCCGTGGGACTTTCAGAGCAATGCCCATTTGAACCCACGATTAGGCAAGGTAGTCTTGACGACAAACCTTTCATCCTCGGCTTCAGCGAGGTTTAAGATCGTATTTCTACAATACTCTCCCAGGCTGAGTTAGGGCCCCAACGTTTACCGTGTTTTATGTATAGTTTAAATGCCTTTTGCTTTCTCCCCTAGAAATGTTTAAATAACCTCTCTCATGCGTTGACTTCTAATTATGGAGAAAACATACGACTGCAAGATTGCTGAACCACGTATTCAGTTACTTTGGGAAAAAGAAAAAATATTTGTCTTTGCGCCTAGAGAAGGAGAAGAGGTTTACTCCATTGACACGCCGCCGCCTACAGTTTCCGGTAAGATGCATATCGGGCACGCATTTTCATATTCACAACAGGATTTTATCGCGCGCTACCAGCGAATGCAGGGAAAGAATGTCTTTTACCCATTTGGCACTGATGACAATGGATTACCGACTGAACGGCTTATCGAGAAATTAAAGAATGTGAAATCAACGAAGATGGATCGCTCCGCTTTTGTAGGCCTTTGCAACAAAACATTAACAGAGATTAAACCTGCATTTGTCGCTGATTGGAAGCGAATTGGGATGAGCTGTGATTTCTCCTCAACCTATTCCACCATTGATCCCCATTGCATCCAAACCTCACAATTATCTTTTTTAGATCTGTACAAGAAAAACAAAGTTTACCGCCATGCAGCGCCCACAATGTGGTGCGTCCAATGCCAAACCGCAATCGCGCAGGCTGATTTAGAAGACAAAGAAAAAGACTCCACGTTTAATGATATTTTATTCTCTTTAGGCGATGGAAAAACTATCACTATCGCGACGACACGACCAGAACTTCTCGCAGCGTGTGTCTGCCTTCATGTGCATCCTGATGACCCCCGATATAAAACTTTGATCGGGAAAGAAGCGATTGTTCCGTTATTCCACCAGAAGATTCCCATTTTCGCTGATGCATCTGTTGATAGAGAAAAGGGATCAGGTGTTTTAATGATCTGCAGTTATGGAGATAAATTTGATGTTGAGGCTGTGAAAAAAAGAAACTTAACGCCACGGACTGTTTTTACTTTAGATGGAAAATTAAATTCCCTTGCTGGGGCTTACGCTGGACTAACAATAACTGAAGCACGAAAAACAATCTTAGCAGACTTAGAGAAAGAGAAGCTTCTGCCCGCGAAAAAACCGATCAAGCATACTGTCAATGTGCATGAACGCTGTGGGACAGAAATTGAATTTTTATCCAGCTTTCAGTGGTTTGTAAAAGTCCTTGATGTAAAGCAAGAGTTAATTACGCTTGGAGGGAAGATTTCCTGGCACCCTTCACCGATGTTTTTGCGCTATAAACACTGGATTGAAGGACTGCAATGGGACTGGTGCATTTCCCGACAACGACATTTTGGCGTCCCGTTTCCAGTCTGGTATTGTTCGAAATGCGGAGAGATCCATGTCGCTGATGCAGAGATGGTTAAGAAAAAACCTGTTGATCCTTTAGTTGATACGCTGAGAAAGAAATGCACTTGCGGATCCACTACATTTATCGGCGAGAGAGATGTGATGGATACATGGGCAACTTCTTCCGTGACTCCTGAAATTGTGTTGAATTGGATTTCAAATAAAAAATTTGGGTACAAAACCTCATTCCAGCTTCATCCGATGTCATTACGGCCACAAGCGCATGATATTATCAGAACATGGGCATTTTATACTATTGTCAAAAGCTATTTTCATTTTCAAGAATTTCCTTGGAAGGACATTGTTATTTCCGGGCATGTTTTGGACGCGAAAGGTGAAGCAATGCATAAATCAAAAGGCAATGTCATTGATCCTGCTGTTGTTCTTGAAAAATATTCAGCTGACGCATTACGCTACGCTGCCGCGAGCACCAAATTGGGGGAAGATGTGCGCTACCTGGAAAAAGATTTAGTGACTGGGCAGAAGACTGTCACGAAATTATGGAACGCAGCGCAATTTTCTTTGATTCATTTAGAAGGATTTGGTCCTACGATGTTTACAGGAAACTTAGAAGCTATGGATGCTTGGATTTTCACGAAATTAGACCATACTATCGCTACAGCCAAACAATCATTTGATGATTATGAATACTCAAAAGCGAAAGCTGCCATTGATTATTTCTTCTGG
>JACRKJ010000044.1 GCA_016219825.1 Candidatus Woesearchaeota archaeon
TAGACAAAACAAGCCATGCGGACATAGGCGTAAATCTCTTTTTTCTCCCCTGCACCAAGCGTCACACTGTTTTCAGAAAGCACATAATATGCGGGATCAACATTGGTGAGCGAAAGGTCATATGTTTCAGAAGCGCTGCCAGTGTTTGCAACTTCAAAAACGTAAACAGAAGTGCTGCATGGACAGCTTTCTTGTTGTGTCGTATATGCGTTTAATGCGATGTTTGGGCATTTCTGCACAGTAAATGTTTTGTCAAGTTGCTTGACAGAATCATATAAAGAAGTGAGAGTGATAGTATAGGTGTATGTTCCAACAGTATCAGTTGGCGGCGTCATGTACAAATAAACTTCTTGTTGTTGTCCAGGTTGCAGAGAAATTCCTCCTTGTGCAGTTTCAATCCAAGAAACAACAGAGGGATCAGCAGAGGAAATGGTGAGGTAATAAGTATCAGGAACAGTTCCTTGATTGAGAAGAGTAATGCTGTCAGTGTTTGGCGTGCTTGCGCAGAAATTTTCTTGCGAGCCGCTGACTGCGGTAAATTGTGCAACAGCAGAGCCAGTAAATGTTGTTTCAACAACTTCCTTGGAATAGCTTGCGGGAAGTGTCATAAGAATTGCTAAAATCAAAAAAACAGTTGCTAATGAAAATAGTTTAGAGTGTTTTATTACTGTGTTTGTCATCCCTAAATCCCCCCTAATACTCGTCTGTAAAGTGGGAGCAAGTTACTACTTATAAATGCTGCGAAAAATTTTCAACAAATTATTCATGAGCGTAGCGAATGTTAGAATTTGTATGAAAAAAAGAAAAAATAAAAGAAAAAAGGGAAACGAAAGGAAAAGCTAAACATACTTAGTAGTATGTTTTACTTTTTTCGTCTTCGTCATCATCGGAGCTTCTCAATTTGTTAACAACAATGATAAGTCCAAGGATAACAAGCAGAACAATCAAAACGATTAATCCTACTTCAAGACCTTTCTTCACACTGTCCCAGCTGGAAGCTTCTGCAGGTGCAGCAGTTTCTTGAGCTGGTTCAACGGTAGCAGTAAGCAACATTTGTTTCAATGTTTCGCTGCCAGCGCTGACAGTTGCTGCGAAAGTGTAGCTTCCACTTGCATCTTCATTTGCAGAAACAAAGAGGTAAACAGTCTGTGTTTCGCCTTCTCCGAGAACAACAACGTTGCTTGGGTCAATTCTAACATTGCCCCAGCTGTTGTATCCGGAAACGCTAACAACGTATGTTTTAGCTTCTCCTGCTGCATTTGTTAATGTAATTGGGTAAACAGCTCCGCCTTGGCCTGCAGTCATATCTTGGCTGTCTGGTCCAACGGTGATAACTGTTTTACTTTCAACAGCTGCGTCAGTAGAAGTTGTGCTTGTTGCGGTTTCTTCTGCTGCGGTAACAATCAAAGTATATTTTTCAGTAGTTGTCTTTGCACCATCATCGTAGGTAACTGCAACTTCAACGTTGTAATCTCCTGCTGGTGTTTCAGAGGGAACTCTGATGTACAATTCTTCACTGGATGCGGAGTCGCTTTCGTCGACACTATCAAGGTAGTCTGTAGCGCTCAATCCAAGTTCTGGAATGCTGACTTTCACTTTCACGCCTTCGCTTTCATCCTGGTTGCCAATGTTTTCAACACGAACAGTTGTTAACAATGCGCGGCCAGCTTCAACGCTTAAGCCTGGTGAGAAGTCAACGTCTTTAATGACAAAGCCATGATCCTGTGCTTCAACATCAAGTTCATATGTTTCTTCAACACATGATCCTGATCGTGGGCATACAGTCACACGCAATGTGTAGTAATCCTGATCCATATCCCATGGAAGATTCAAAGAGAGTTTCTTCACATATGTTTCATTAGCTTTAACATTGCTAACGTATTTGCTGTCACGGACTTCGCCATCGTCGAATCCGGTCAATGCTGCTTCAACCTGAACGTCACTGTCATCCGTCAATGCGGTGAAGTGTACCTTTACAGGTATGTCTTGATTTCTTTCGTAGTTACTAATTGCGCTGCTGTTTGATGGATCCAATGTGTCTTCATCAAATTCAACCTCGTCAATAGTCACTAGTTGTGCATGGACGCTTGCCATTGCCATAACAGCAACAAGCAGAAGCATAAATGCTGCAAATAATGCTTTTCCTTTCATTTTCGTTTACCCCCAATTCTCCTCTGTTTTTTTTGAGAGTGGCGAGGTAGCCACTCTTTTGAGCTATGTATTCATTACTCCTATTTAAAGTTTTCGGTGATAGGAGTACACGGCAGTAGTTACTTTCCTTCACTAAGTGAGAAGATATAACTGCTGCTGTTTGAATCTCTAGCTGACGATGATATCACGATAAATGACGCGATGAACATCATCGTCGCTTACAGTCACACGAATATAATAAATGCCTGGTGTCGTGTTTGCTGGAATGTGAATGCTGAGGACTTTTGTTTCTTTGTCTTCTGCTTCCAAATCAAATTCTCCAGACGTTTCATACACGCTAAGTTCCTGAATGATTGCGTTAAAGCTGACTGCGTTTTTATCAATGCCTGCAATATTTTCTGCGCTGACCCAGAGTTCAAGATCATCGCCTGCATTGACTCTGCCGTCATTGCTTAATGCAATACCGTCAATATAATAATGATTTTCTCCGATGTTTGCGAGTTTATTTGTAACAGTTACTATGACGATATCGCTGTCTGTGTCTCCATCTGCGTCAGTCACAGTAAGCGTTGCGCTGTATGTGCCTTCCTTATTATAATAGTGTCCTGGATTTGCGAGTGTAGAACTTCCGCCTTCGCTGAATGTCCAGAAATAAGAGAGTGGTTCATTTCCAGAACTGCCTGCGCTGGAGAAGCGTACCCACAATGTTGGTTCTCCGCTATTTGGAGTAACGCTTGCGACAGCGGTTGCTGGAAGATCTTCTTCAACAGGAGTGACTTCTGTCACGTCAACAGAAGCAGTACAGCTTCCTGTTGCGCCAGCATCGTCAGTAACAGTTAAAGTAACTGCATATACTCCTGCTTCAGCATAGCCAAAGTCAGTTTCTGAAAGTGTTGGTCCGCTCACTCCCATGGAATTTCCAGAAGGATCAAGATAGCCAAAGTCCCAGTCGTAATTGACAAGAGTTCCGTCGCTGTCAGTACTTCCTGAACCGTCAAAGTGAACATTTTCAAGGACATCAGCTGTGCTTGGAATCAAACTGCAATCAGCAGTTGGTGCATTGTTTGGAAGAGGTGCGTCTGTTATAATAATATTCTGACTGCAACTTCCTGTTGCGCCAGCATCATCAGTGACAACAACTGTAGTAAGATAATCTCCTGCTGTGGTGTAAGTGTGCGAAGTGGAATCAGTAGGTGTGGAACCAATATTTCCATCGCCAAAATCCCAATCGTACTCTGTGACAGTGCCATCGCTGTCTGTTGCACTCACTTGAAGTGCTACTGCTTCATCAGTGGTTCCAGTAGTTGGAATAGTGCTGCAATCAACGCGTGGTGCGCTGTTGGCAGGAACAGTAATAGTTGCAGTGGTGCTGCAGCTGTCTGTATCTCCGTCAGTATCAGTAACAGTTAAAGTAACTGCGTATGTTCCTTCTGCGCTATACATGTGCGTTGGATCTTCTTCTGTGGAGGTGCTTCCATCCCCGAAATCCCATGCATAAGTGACAGGAAGCATATTTATAAAAGAACCGCTTCCATCAAATGCAATGCTTTCATCAACAGATCCTGCGTATGGTCCGCCGCAATCTGCAGTTGGTTGAAAGTCAAAGTCTGGAAGAGTATACACAAAAATATGAACAGTTGCACTATCAGTGTCTGTTAATCCGTCGTTGTCTGTGACAGTAAGCGTTGCAGTATAGTCGCCATTTCCTGGGAAAGTGAAGGTTGGATTGACGCCAGTTGCGTCAGTAATTCCGTCGCCAGTAAAGTCCCATTCGTAGCTGACAATATACCCAGAACCGTCTGGATCTGTATCATAACTGCCGCTCCCGTCGAAAGAAACAATATAATCATCGTAACTCCAGTACATTCCTAAAAAGCCTCCTGCGTCTGCGACAGGTGCGTATAATGGTTTAATCACATGAAAAGTGTCATATGCAGAATCATCTTTTGTGCTTGCGCATTCTCCGTCAGTAACGTGAGTTGTGACAGTTGCGCGATAGGTTCCCTCTGTAGTTGGTGTCCAAATAAATTCGACGTTCTGTGTTTCTTCAGCAAGAATACTCAAAGAAGTGGAATCTGTATGGACAGGGAGAAAAATTGTTCCTCCATGTGGTCCAGGGAGGGTCAATATTTTTGCGATAGTCAAGTCAACGTCAACATCGCTGGTGTACCATTCTTGGTATCTGCTTGTTTCACTGCTGTCGTATGCCCAAGGATAGACTGCATCATTCAAGATGAATGCGCTTGCGGTTGTTGCGTCAAGTGCTGCTTCAAAATCAACATAAATTGGTTCGCCAGGCGCAACGCTGTTGGTGACAGTAAAAGATTGAATCTCACTTTGGCAGTTGTCTTTTTGCTCGAGAATAATATCCATTGCTCCTGATGCGCCGTTGCCGGTGAGATAAAATGTTTGATAGTTAGGAAGATAAGTATCTGTTGCTTCTGCAAAAGCGTACGCGACAAACCATGTAGGAGAATGAACTGCTGGAATGTTTAAGACTGCGTCATTTGTGGAGCCAGTGTCATCGTAAGCAGCACGATCAGAAGTGCTTGTTCCGGTAAGGGATGTACAAGTGCTGTCAGTGCATTCAAACACAGAAACTTCAACATTATTCACGTCATTTCCGTCTTGATTGTAATAATGAAAGGTAACAGAATTTGCAGCAAAAACGCTGGTTATCAAAATGAGAAAAACTGTTGCATACAAAAATAATTTTTTTACCATGTAGTTCCACCTTCTGTTATTCACGATTATGTCATTTCTGTCGTCGAGATATATGTTGTACTTATTGGGTAGCAACATGTAACTCTTAGGTAATAACAAGTGATTTATAAATGTTTCGTCATTTTTGTTACTCTTAAGTTAGGATGATACAGGGGAAAAGTATATATACTAATAGTTACTTATTAGGTAACCATGACAGCGGAAATACCAGAGATTTGTTTACGGGCGTATGGAGTGTTTTTTTCAAGGTTTGGAACAGAAACTCCGTTTAAGCAATCTGTATTAGATTGGATTGTTGGTCAAAGTATGAAAAAAAAAATATTTTCTATTTTATTAACAGCAGGATGGTTGGAGAAAAGATCATATGACCGATATATTTGTAAAAAGCCAGAGAGCATTATGCAAGAGATGGGTGATTTTAAAGTACCTGCTATCATGAAAGAATCACAAAAACCGTATGCGTTTACAGGCGCCTCTGCAGTAGAAATATGGTCTGATTATTGCTATGTACAAAGAAGCAGGGAAAAATCTCCATATTTTATAAAAATAGCAAAAAAAGATATTTCTTATTGGAAACAATTTTTTTCAAAACAAGGCATTTATTATTATTTTGAAAAAGGGTGCACTATTGGAGAGTATGTTATTATAATCCCTGTTAAAAAACCAGTATTTGTCGAGAAAGAAGGAATAAAAGTAGAGCCAAAACAGGTTACTATAAAATTTGCAGAGAAAAATGAAATGTTTGCATATCCTTATAAATATATGAAAAAAAAGGATGATGATCATTGAATCCCCTTGAAATTCGTGAGAGCGAAATCTTTAAGATTCTTGAGAAAATAAAAGAAGAGGAATTTGTCCTTATCGGAGGGTATGCGGTAAACACGTATACTCTTCCTAGATTCTCTGTTGATTGTGATATTGTCGTGAAAAAATCTCCTTTTCTGGAGAATATCAACACAAAACTCGTTTCAGCAGGTTATACAAAAAAAGAAGAGGGAAAATCCAGAACAGCATATTGTGGAGAATTTCTTCGCTATGAAAAAACAGAGAAAAACACGTTCAAAGTGAGTATGGATATTCTTATTGATGCAGTTACTGATAGATCTTCGAGTGCGGTCTTTTCTGCTGATTGGATATTTGAGCATTCTGATCTTCGGTTGTTAAGAGGAAAAACAATCGTTGAAAAAGTGTCTCTTCGTATTGTTAATCCTGATGCTTTAATTGCGATGAAAACAGTGGCTTGTCGCAATACTGATATTCGCGATATATTTATGCTCATTATTCAGGTCAATAATTTTGATTGGATACAACAAGAGGTGCAAAAAAGAGCCAATTTCAAAAAACAAGCGAAAGTCATAAGAGAAAAGGTATCATCAATTGCATTCAAAAATAATCTTCAGGGAGTGTATGGATATGTTGATGAGAAGATATTTGAAAAACATCAAAAAAAGATTTTGGAATTTTGTAAAATATAGTGTTCTTTCAAAATAATTCTCCAACTATTTTGTTGCTCACCAGCTTTCTTTATTTGCACGAACCAGCAACGCAATACACGAACTAACAA
>JACRKJ010000041.1 GCA_016219825.1 Candidatus Woesearchaeota archaeon
AGCCATTTCGGCACCTTTGCTCGCTTGAGCAAACGCATAATCTTTTTAACCAGTCTTGTTTGTTTGTCCATGGAGGACTACAACTCCTCCCCCATTGAGCCTCACGGCTCATGGGTTAATAAGACTTTTTCAACTGAGCCCATACACACAGGTTAGTGCAAATGTAAGGAATTAAATATTAATTTAACATAATCTTTATATATCCATTTCAAGTAAAAAAAGCATAAAAGGAGTGATTGCATGCACGCACGTATTATCGGATTCTTTTCTTTCAAAGGCGGTGTTGGAAAAACAACGACTGTCGCTAATTTAGGGGCGATCCTCGCCAGAGATTTTGGAAAACGCACATTAGTTGTTGACGCGAACTTGTCTGGCCCGACATTAGGACTGCACTTTGGTTTCGCGCATCCTGACTATACCCTCCATGATGTCTTAGAGGGAAAAGTCTCTATCCATAAAGCGATTTATGAGCATCCGACTGGGCTACACTTACTTCCTGCTTCTTTATTATCCCGAAGAGTCGCATTGCATAAATTTAAACAATACTTACATGAATTGCGTCCATATTATGATATTATCCTTGTTGACGCTCCCCCTACTGTCAGCGAAGAGTCTATTGCGGCGTTAAACTCTGTTGATGAATTGTTTTTAATCACCACTCCTGATTATGTCGCATTAAGCTCCACCCTGCAGGCTGTTCAAGTTGCCCGCGAGAAAAAGATACGCATTTCCGGGTTGATTATGAATAAGGTTCGCGGAAAGAACTATGAACTTTCCTTTGATGTTTTAGAACGGGATACAAAATTACCTGTTGTTTCTGTCTTGTATGATGATGAAACTATTTTAGCTTCATTAAATAAAGCGCAGCCTGCTGCGTTTTTGAAACCGAGGAATGACACTGTTGTTGAATATAAAAAATTAGCTGCCGCATTGATTGGAGAACATTACCATGATTCCAGAGTTGGAAACTGGCTGGGTTCTTTATTCAGAAAGGGATTGAGCAGGGATGAAGTGAACCGCGCTATTGTCATGGAAAGCCATTATTAATTGTAAAGATTTATTTTAGGAAAAACCATTAACAAATCTTCATTAACGTTTTTCTGATGTCCAAACGTCTATATAATTTAGAATTATGCTACTGCTTTGACTTCTTCTTTTGGCTTAATGCCCAACGCGTCTTCAACAGATTGACTGCCATGTTTAATGACCGCTACATTGACCTGGACAATTTGATTGTTAATTAAATTGGAAACAACTGTTTTTTTTATTCTTACGCCGTCTTCTGCTTTTGTTAATCGTAATCCTGGACCTTTTGTCAATGTTATTTGTTTTCTTCCAACACCAGGAAGATCTTTTCTAATTGGAAAACCAGCGTTGTCGCTCGCTCCCCTAATTTCTAATTCATACCCTGTTAAACCTAATTCATCCCCATTGACTTTATCGCCTACTTTTAGGTTTATGTATGGATTATCTGGGAGCACTTTTTGATAGCTTTTTCCTGATTTTGTATCATTGATAACAACTTTGCATTCAGCCATAGAAACTGGATTTTTAGGGGCTTTATAAGCTTTTTTGGAGTCTACATCCCCCACATTGGATTTTCTTTTCTCCGCATCTCCGCTATTTCTTTTATAATTTTTATTTCTTCCTCATTTAATAATTTCTTCCACTTTTTCCATTTTTTAAAATCGTTTTCTGAAATATCCGTATACAGAATATCCCCTTCCTTCAACTGCCTTCCTATCGTCACATTTGAAATTGAGACTGCTACAGACTGGCCTTTTTTCGCCTCTTCCACAGATTTTCCCTCATGCTGAATGCCCTTAAGTTCACCTATAAAATTATCTTTCCTGATCGGCGTCAACGCCTTTAACTTCCCGCCGAGAACTTCAATACCCACAATCGCTGGGTTTGACTGGCGGAAAATATATCCTGGAAGGATATAGAACTTGGCAGGCCACACGATCTTTCCCATTTCCGCAGCTTCCGCTTTTTGTCTCTCTACAATATACCATTCCTCAAATTTTTCCACGAGCGTATAAATGACATCGTTTGTAAATATCTTAATGTTCTCAGCTTCCGCCTGCTTCACCCTGAATCCAACAATTGTCCTGTAAAACTGCTTGGCTTCCGCTGCAGCTTCCGCAATATCTTTTTTTGTAATTGCTCCGATTGACGCGCGTTTAATTGGGATTTGTTTTTCTTTTAAAATTGTAATCAACGCCTCTAATGACCCTAACGCGTCTGCTTTGATAATCACCCCTTCTTTCTCCAGCTCTAGTGTAATATCCTCCACCTCTTTCTGCACTTCCACCCGCGCGCGCGCCACTTCTTTGTTCGCCACGCGCACTGGCATCCCTGGGATGACTTCTTTTGTGTTCTGGGCAACGATTTTTACTCCAATCGCAGCTTCCGCATTCTTTATGGATTTTAACTGATTTTTTTCCACGATAAACAACGCTTTTACTTTTGAGACTAAGGCTTCATGCAATGAACCTATCACAATCTGGTCTCCAACACTTATTTTTCCATCGTAAATAATCGTGTCCAATGTTGTTCCTAATCCTTTCTCATCCATTACCTCTAAGATCGTTCCTTTTGCCGGCGTCTTTTCATTATACTGCAAACTTGTCTCTAAAAATTTCTGCGCCAATCCAGTAACAATCATCAATAGTTCTGGAATCCCTTCTCCTGTCTTCGCAGCAATCGGAACCATCGCGATTTTTTTCGTGTAATCATCAATTCGGTCAAACCTGTCTGCTTGAAACCCTAGTTCATACAACTGAGCGACCAAATCATACATCTTCTTCTCAAAATCCGCTCTTGTTCTTTCATTCTGCGCTTCCATATCTTTGATTAAGATTGGAGATTTTTTTTGCTGCCATCCATTCAATAAATCAATTTTATTCAACGCGATGACAAAAGGAGTTTTCGCCTGTTTGAGAATTTCGATGCTTTCTATTGTCTGCGGCTTAATCCCCTCTTTAATGTCAATGACTAGAATCGCCAGGTCAGCCAACGCCCCTCCACGTTTCCGCAAGTTTGAGAACGCTTTATGGCCGGGTGTATCCAAAAATAATAAACCTGGAATTTGTATCTTGGAAAGGTCGCTTAACGGCCTGCAGATCTCTTTAATCACTTCTATCGGGACAGCGTACGCGCGAATTGACTGCGTAATCCTTCCAGGCTCTGATTCCACGATCGAGGTTTTTTTAATTATATCAATTGTCTGGGACTTGCCCGCGTCGACATTCCCCATTATTGTTACAATGACCTGGCGAAGCATACAAAAACGAAAAACTGCAACTTATTAAAAGCTTTTATTGGATTTTTTTAGAATTACTGCTTTTGCTCTTGACTTACTTTTACCTGGCCTTTCGCGAATGAAGACGTCCACTTTAACTTTCTTGGATTCTTTTTTAATTTTAGCATGTACATCCTGCATTTCCTGGAATCAAAATTAAGAATCGAACCATCTACGCGGACATAGATCCAGCCAGTCCCTTTTTCCAATTCTTTTCCACAGAAACTGCATTTCACCATTATTTCCTTCCCTGGCTTAAACGCCGCGCCTCAATTTCTGTCTCTCTCAACATTAAGACGTCTCCAATCCTTATCGGACCTTTGACGTTTCTTCGTAAAATGCGTTTATTGTCCCTGCCTTCAAGAATTCTGCAACGGACTTGGATCGCTTCCCCTCGTGTTCCAGTTCTTCCCACAATCTCCTCAACAATAGCGGGGGTGGCAGGAGAAAAGACTGAACTTCTTGTTTCCTCTTTTTTTACCGGAGGAGCTTTTTTTATATCCTGGGGCTTGCTTTCTACTTTCTTTCCTGCATCTTTTTTCTCTTGAATTTTTTCCTCAGCCATGTTTACGCTTTCAATTTGTCTGCAATTTCTTTAATGAGACTCTTTGCTTCTCCTTCTTGTGTAATTGCGACAGAACTTGTTGGAACGCCTAACCCAGCAGCTGTTCCCAGCTCTTCCTTACTATTCACTGCTGCAAACGGAATACTTTTTTCCTCGCATAACGCGGGCAGATGCATAATAATCTCTTTAGGATTTGTGTTCTTCGCGACAACAACTAATTTCGCGACGCCTCGCTCCACCGCTTTTGTGGTTTCGTTTGTGCCTTTTTTCAACTTGCCTGTCTTCTTGGCAATTTCAACTGCTTCAAAAACTTTTTCAACAATTTCTTTTGGGAGCTCAGTATTTAGATCCATCGTGTAACCTCCATTCGGTCATCGGTCATTCTATGGAGAAGAAAGGAACTCTTTAAAAAGCTTTCTGTAAATTATCTTCTTTTCTTGTTTTGAGCGATTGCGACTTCCAATGCAGCGATCTTGTTTTCTAAGCTGTACATCCTTCGCAGGCTGTAGATGATTCCCAACACCCCGCCAAGAATTAAATATAGAAGTATAGTTTCTTGTGTTATCATTCAGTCACCTCTCCCCTTTTAGAATTAAGTTTGTATAAAAAGGTTACGAATCAATCTACTCTTCCATCAACACACGCATCATCGCAGCGAAGGCGGGACGCGTAATAAATACCCCTACTGTTACCCCGATAATTGTTGTAAACGCAAAGCCAGTCAATAATCCAGCGCCAGCCCTCAATAACGGAAGCATCGCAGCGACTGTTACAACATACGCAGCAAGAATGACGAAGAACGCCTTTTTGATCTTTTGCTTGATATTTATGCCTACAGATCCTTCTCCCAGCAAGATTTCATCGATAATAACTACTTGATCATC
Organism: Candidatus Woesearchaeota archaeon; assembly: GCA_016219825.1. Taxonomy (GTDB): domain Archaea; phylum Nanobdellota; class Nanobdellia; order SCGC-AAA011-G17; family GW2011-AR18; genus JACRKJ01. The sequence continues at coordinate 4,754 of JACRKJ010000041.1, forward strand.
AACGCCTGTCCCGACTGCAGCAATAATCCCCGCAATCGCAGCCAAATCCAAATTGTATTTGAAAATCGCAGCTATTCCCAGCGTCAATGTAACTTCGCTTATAACCGTAATCATAATCGGGATGACAATCTTTTGCGAGCGGTAGCGCAGGAAAATAACTAAAGAAACCGCGATCATTCCCAAGAAACCGATGAAGAACGCGTTCTTGATAAATTCTTCCCCTAGTGTTGGGGAAATGGAGTCTATCTTTACAATCTCCAATTTTGTCGGTAATGAACCTGTAATTAACACGGTCTGTAATTTATTTCGTTCCGCAACAGCATTATCCACAGCTTCTTTTTGCGTCGCTCCAAATCCTGGACCTGAAATAACAACACGCGTTGCTTTCTGCCCTCTCAAGCTTGCGTCAATCTGCAAACTGCTGACAAGTCTTCCATCTAAGTATAATTCTAACGGCTTCTCTAAAATCTCAGACCCAGACGCGCTTCTATTCACTGTCATGTTCTTTGTTATCTCCGCATGATGGTCCGCAGCTTCCGCGCTCAGTGCGATCTCAAACTCAAACCTGCAGCTCTGCCTTTCTGGACCTATTATTCCACAATTCGTGATTCTTGAACATGTCCCGTCATTTCTGCAGACAAAGGTAATATCTTTTCTTCCGCCTTCGAAAACAGTTTGGTTTCCAATCTTCGCCTCAAACTTTCCCTGACTTGCTATTAATTCCTTGACTTCCTCTTTTGTCGCGCCGGCAATCTCCACAACAATAAACTTATCTCCTGAAAGGTCTGACGCAGATTTGATTGTGACATCGCTTACGCCATACACATTCAGCCTGTTTTCCATTGTCGCAATAATGTCATTCAACTGGCTCGCTGTTACCTTGCCAATTGGTTTCAGCAACGCGCGCGTCCCGCCCTGCAGATCCAATCCTTTCCGCAAGTTTGAGGACGGCGCTTTCGCTACGATTATCCCAATGCTTTCATTTTGCTTCAGAACGACATATTCTTTTTTATCTGTAAGAATATGCACCGTTGTATTGAACTGCAGTTTTTCCGTCGCCGTAGCATACTCCTCAATTGTCCTTACAGGAGTATTTCCTATTTTCAGCAACTGCTCCCGCTGCGTCGGCTCTACTTTTGATCCTGGATTTTGAATTCCTGCAAGTGCAGCGGTGCTGTTGAATTCAACGCCATTAATAATCAATCCATTGTCTGAAAATTGATAATTAATCGAGACATACGCAATAAGGAGACAGATTATCAATA
>JACRKJ010000042.1 GCA_016219825.1 Candidatus Woesearchaeota archaeon
AACGCGCTTTGTCCAAATCTATCAACGACTGCTACCTCCTTGATCGGCGCCAGATTAATTTCCCATGCAGGATCTTTAAAGCGTTTAGCAGAACTGCCTTCATCCACTGTTCAGGTTTTAGGAGCTGAAAAATCCCTCTTTAGGCATCTGAAGACAGGAAGCAAGCCGCCGCGTTTTGGTGTCTTGTTTCAGCATCCTCTTGTTGCTGAAGCTGCTGAAAACCTTAAAGGAAAGACCGCACGAAAACTAGCGAGTAAAATAAGCATCGCAGTAAAACAAGATTATTTTCGAGGCAGACAATGATCGAAACAACCACTTATCCTGGTATTTTCTCAACATGGAAAGGAAAACGAAAATTGATGTTAACGGAAAATTTAACTCCTGGAAGAATATTCTTTCGTGAATTACTTTGGAGCGAGAATGATAAAGAATACCGCGTATTTGATCCGCGCCACTCGAAGATCGCAGCTGGTTTGGCAAAGAGAATGCGCTTTTTTTCATTAAAGAAAAATGACGCTGTTCTGTATTTAGGGGCCAGTCATGGCTATACCGCGAGCTTCATTTCTGATCTTGTTGGGAAGAATGGGGTTGTGTACTGCGTTGATATCGCGCCGAGAGTTGTACGCGACCTCTATTTTGTGTGCGAACAACGCGAGAACATGCAGCCACTGCTGGCAGACGCCAACAAACCAGAAGCATATACCGCAAGAATTACTCCTGTTGACGTGATTATTCAGGATGTGGCGCACCGGATGCAAGTACAGATTTTACTTCGGAATATGCGCTTCTTGAAAGCAAAAGGAATTGTTTATTTTTCTGTCAAAGCGAGAAGCATTGACTCGACGAAAAAACCGATGCAGGTATTCCGGGATGTGGAAGAGGAATTAAAGCGCTCTTTAAAAATATTGGAAAAAGTAGATTTGTCTCCATTTGAACGAGATCATATGCTGTTTGTCTGCCAAAAGAAGTAATTTTTATTCTTTCTAAGCAGTGATAACAGAACAAAACCCTTTTAAATGCGCAGTGACTCTATCTTCTGGGGTTATCTTAAGGAATGCCATCGAAGAAAGACCGCGTAACACAACTTAAGGATATTAATAGACGTTTGCGCAAGCAAGAGGCAGTATTAAAAGATAAGGTTGTATTCCTCTCTGAAAGTAGTAAACAACATACTGCTGAATTAGGTAATTTGCGTTTGGACTATGAAAAAATTAGATTTGAATATGATAAAACTAGGCTTAACCTCACCAGAATTCAAGGACAATTGGGCAGTCAAGGACTTAAAGATAAAATTTTGAAATACGCTTCTCCACATTCTACACCCATTATGCGGCTCTTTACGTGCGATGGTCCATCTGCTACTGGAAAAACTGAATTTGTTTCTGCATTATATGATCTCTTTGTTATAATAGGTTCAGGAGAACTCCTTTATCTCCGTAAAGGGAGAGATTTTGACCCTATGAGGGCTGAACGGGATAAACTATCAATGAGCTCTAGTTTTTTGAGCGATAGGGCTCGTGAATTATTCGCACGAGATATGATTAATACAGGACGCCGCCTTTCCCTTGGCCACCTTATCAATGTTCTCTCTACCCAGCTAGGCTATGTTTTACTTAATCGTTATATCTACACTACATTATATCATCAAGTCGCTGTTGGCGGATCCCCTCTTGAAGTTGTTGCTTCAATGGAAGAAAGTTATGTTCTACCGCGCAAAGCTATTCTTTTTTATTGCGATCCAAAGGAACTTCAAAAACGTATAAGCATCAGCCAGAGGATTGTTCGGGAAGGGCGCAACCCTGATGATCCTAAACTTACTGAGCATCATCTAAATGCGATTAAGGATCTAGCTCCCCAAATTCCAAACGCATATTTTCTTGACGTGACTACCCTCACTCCACGGGAAGTTGTTGAGAGAACTCTTAGCGAGGGACTTAAGGATTTCTTTGGAGATGACCTCACTGGAAAACTTCTGGACGCACTCAATAAAAAATATCAAAATAAGTGAATAATGTGTTTCATTCTTTTCTATAATTTAACCGCAGAAGCACTTTCGCAATGTTTCCTGCGAGATTATTGATCCGCTTCATTTTTTCAACAGCAGCTAGTTCGTTTGTACGCAGTTTGTGCATTTCTTTATCTGCGTTATTATACACTTCTGTTCGCTTGGCCAGAACGTTCATTGCGAGTTTTGTATCCCCTGTAAAATTCGCCTTCATCGCGTTTTCGTATTGCCCAATCGCGAAACTTAGAACGCCGGCTATTTCCGTTGAAGGTCTCTTTTTAATATATGTTGGAATTCTTTTTAATTGATCAGCCACGTTCTCGAGGAAGAGCGCAAGCTCCCAGTAGTAAAAAATGTCATCTAATCCAAGATTTAATATTTTTCGATCGTTTGGATTAAAACACCTCTTCAATGTTTTGAAGATCATATTGCTTAACCTGTCCACATCTGTTTCTTTTTGATCCAATGTTTCGACAACCCCTATTTTTTTTCCTCGTAAAAACAGTTGCACATCTTCTGCCATAGATAAAATAATTCTATCTATGCGCCGAACTACATCATGGATCGAAATCTCTTGGATATTAAGAAAATCCTTGATAATAATGCGCTCTGCTGTTTGCTGTACAATCTCTAATGCGGCGAAATGGTGATGGACAATATTATTAATCTCTTTTCTTTGCCTGCTCAGGTTTTTTCCTGTTATTGTAATTGGATTAAACCCGTTAATGTACGCAAAAACCAGCTCTGAACGAAATTCCTTTAAGTTCTCAAACTCAATCGTGACTTCCTTTATCGCGCTCTTTTTTTGATGATTGTTATTTGGGGTAATGCGCAGCGCTTCTTGGTCCTCTTCAATCGCGACGAAATCCCCCTTTTTTATAGCTTGTTTGTTAATCCATTCCTTCGGCAAAGAAACCACAAATGACGCTTCCCCGAACTTTATCACTTTTCGAAAATCCATTGGCAACCCTGCTGTATATACACTATATGGATTAATTATATATAAGCCTTTTTGTTCCTAACAGTATGTATTCATATCATCGAGGGAGGGTTGTAGCTATGGAAAAAAAACTCGCACCCACCAAAGCAAAGAAGTGCGATTACTGCGATGAATTCGCGCAGTATAAATTGGAAGAAAAAGGGCTGCCATTGTACCTTTGCGATTGGTGCCTGCATCATTTGGATCTAGCAAAAGCAGAAATTGACCACCTCTAAAGCACAGAAGATCTTCTTTCTATAGGGTTTTTACGCAATTTTTTAGATTAACTCTAAAATAGATCCCTGAAAACTTCTTAAAACTTTTCTCACCAAATACTTTTATTTAGAGCTGACAATCTCAACCACATCACGATGCTGCAATATATGCTCTTTCCCAACAGTCCTCTCTTTTTTGATATCTATCGCGCGGATAAATCCTTTCGCCAGGTCTGTATGGATAATCGCCGCGAACTCCACCGCTGTTGTTTTTGGAGGCACTAAGAAACAATCAGGCAATGTTCTTCCTTCACTGTCCTCTAATTTTTTCATGCCACCTGGAAACACCGCGATATATTTCAAAATATCGAACACCGCAGTATTCAGCACATTTTGAATTCCTGTACTTCCGAATTTATCCACTATTCTTTCCTGAATCATTTTTAACGCGTTGGATTGAGCTGGAGAAATTTTATTCTCATGTATCTTAAAGCCTTTGTCTCCTGGAATATACTCAATCAATCCTCTCTTCGCAGCTTCCCGCAACGCTAATTCCGCGTCAGATGAACATGGAATAATAACTTCATTGGGAAATTGTTTTTTCAATCTTTCTAGATTCTCTTCCGCGCCAGGTACATCAATCTTATTTGCGGCAATAACAATCGGTTTTGTCTGCTGACGCACTTTTCTGATCACTTCACGCACCATCTGCTGCGTCCACGCATTCAATTCTTTTGGATAATCTTTCGCAATATCCTTCACTAATTCCTCGCTTACTTTCAGTCCTGACAATTGCTTCGCGATTATTTTCCACGCTTCGCTTTGCTCCTGCTTTGACTGCCGCACGATCCGGTCCCAGTTTTTCTGGACAATCCCCAGCATCCACATTTCAATCTCCACCACTAAAAACTCCACATCCTTGCATGGATCATAGCTTAACGCTGGAACTGGCTCGCCTTTTTCGTTCGTTAAACCAGCAGCGTCTATTATATGAATCAAGACATCTGCCTGGCGCAGATCATCCAAAAATTGGTTTCCCATGCCGATTCCTGTATGCGCTCCAGGGATCAAACCAGCAACATCTAATAACTCCACTGGAACAAACCTATTATGGCCAATACAAAAACCTGTGCGGGGATTACACTGCTTGTTGAATTCTTTATCAACGCATTCAATCCTGACAGTCCCAATCGCCCTGTTTGGTTTTATTGTTGTAAATGGATAATTCGCAATCTCCGCTTCCGCTAATGTCGCGGACCTGAAGAATGTAGATTTTCCAGCTGATGGTTTTCCAACAATGCCGATGAGCATACTTTCTTGGAATCTGCTCCCATTTATAACAATTTTCTTTATTTTTTTGTCACTCCTTCTTAGTTTTACATAATGTTTATAAATTAGTTATGTCCTAGTCGTGGATAATGATTGTGACTTTTCACATAACTGACAACAAAGGGGGAATTGAACTTGAATTTTAACAAATTAGGCAACTATAAATCGACTAAATTTTTCTTACTACTAACGCTCTTATTCTTTGGGCTTCTTGCTTCAATTTTTGCATTAACGAACGCGACCTTAGAAACTGTTATCGCTGGTGGCAATGTCAGCATCAATAACCCCTCTCAACTTAAACATGCCTATGTCAGCACAACGACTGGGTTAAATATTAATATTACCATGCAGGTAGAAGATCTCTTTACTGGGACTGTCGGTCAGGGGAACATTACTAATGTTACTTTCGCATTCGTGAACGCAAGTCCAGCTACGAACACTACTTTCGTATTCAATAACAACACTTACATGGGCGGCGTTCGTTCATTGAACAACAATTCTATCTTTGTTCCTTCTGGCGCTGTCAATTTTACGATAAGCCAATCTGGCCTTGCTGATGGACTTTACAACGTTACTATTACTATCTATAACGTTTCTGTTGCAGGCGCTTATGTGGGACTTATCAATCAAACTTTTGTTATGAATACTACAGTTGATAATACTGCTCCAAAAATCAACGGACTTTTATTTGATACTGTTAATGGAACTATTAATGGCAGCCAGGCAAATGGCCTTGGCGGCGCAGGCACCAATGGCATTATTTTAGATAATGGCACAGCTATTGTCTTAGGCAATGTTTCAAGATTAATCTTGAACATTTCTGTCAATGATGCCAACTTAGGAAATACACGCGCAGGCGCAGGAGTCGGCATTACAACTCCTACAGCTGGAAACGTCACTTTCTATCTCTTACGTGATGTAGGACATGGTTCTGAAGGCGGATCAAACTGGACTGTTGATAATATTACGGCAGCTTTCGCTGGAACACCTGTTGCGCCTTATGGGCTTTCAAAAATTCTTAATGTCAGCCAGGAATTCACTTATTATGTTGTTGGATCTCCAGGTGATACAATCGCAGCACGCGCAAATAATACCGCAAACAATACCCGTTACATGATTAATATGTCTGTAAAAGACCTTGCGGGCAATGTGAATAATACAGGTAGCCGTTATTTCATCGTTGTCTTGGATAATATTGTTCCAAAGATTGATTTTGATAACAGCGCAAGCCTTGGCAATGGAACTTCCAATAGAGGAAGCTTTACTGTCAACTTCACGCTTATTGAGACAAACCCTGTTAACGTTACAGTAAGACTCTTTAACAGTTCTGGGACAATCAACACAACGACGTATCAATTGAATGTACGCCCTAATGCAACTCTTAATATAATTAACTTCAGCGCACAGACAGGTCAATTAAATACAAATAGTGTCTATTATGTGAACTTTACTGCTCTTGACGCAGTTTTGTTGCAAAACACCACAACACGCACTATTTTCTGGGATAGCAGCGTGCCAAGTCCAAATGTTCAGTCTGATGTCGCATTTGATACAATGTCTTCAGGTGAGACTACAACTATTTCCTGTTCAGGTACAGATGTTGATCCTGCAGGTAGGTCTTTACGTGTTGTCATCGCAAACATTACTGATGGAACCGCAGTTTGTAGCGCATCCAATACCAGCGCTTGTACTGGAACATATACTCCTAGCAGTAGTGGAACTAAGACAATCTACTGCCATAATGAGGATCTCGCAGGGAATACTGCTGGAACAACACGGACTTTAACTGTCAATGCTGCTAAAGCTGGTTCAGGTGGTGGAAGCAGTGGCGGTGGAAGCAGTGGCGGCGGATCTGCAGTTTACTC
>JACRKJ010000043.1 GCA_016219825.1 Candidatus Woesearchaeota archaeon
ACAGATTTAACAATTCCTGACACTGGAAGACCTGCTGACTGCCCCAGCGGCGCTGAGTTTGGCGTTGATAATGACTATGATAATGTTGGTTTAACAAGCTGTGATTATTGCCCGAATACAAGCCCTCAACCTGCCGCAGATCCAACTGCTCCTGTTGATCCTAACGCCCCGCCTTATGTTGATTTATTTGGGTGCGCGCAAAACCAGGACCCTATTGAACCTCCCACATCCCAAACATTTGAATCCTGCACTGGGGCTGGAGGCATCCAATGCGAGGCTGGAGATAAATGCAGCCAAGGAAGCTTTGTCAACGCTGTTGACCAAGCCGGCTGCTGCGTGAAAGATCCTACTGCTGACTCTGCCGCTGAAGGACCGTTCTGCGAGCGTGACGTTACGAACTCATTGGGAGGAGAGACATTCACTTTGGATTATGGGCCATGCCAAGACGCTGACGCGAATGGACAAGGTTTTCGGGAAGTGAAGGGAGCGACACCAGAACAATTAACCTCTATTGGGATTACATTAGTTAACGGCAAAGAAGCGTGCACTGTCCTGCCCGCGCAGAAAAATAAAAAAGTCCCATTCTTCTCTCTCACCAGCGCTTTTCTCAGTCTTCTCCTTCTTGGATTATATTCCTTTTTCCAGGTTCACAAAAAAAGAAAGCTTTAAAACTTCTTCCTGTCTCCAAACTCTATGGATATTCATATTCTCAAAGAAGAAAAAGATCTCCTAGAAGTTGAAATCGTTGGTGAAGGGCATACTTTCTGCAATCTTTTACGAGATACATTAAACAATCAAAAAGAAGTCAAACACGCAAGTTACATGATCCAGCACCCGCTTGTCTCCAATCCTATCTTAGCTGTCAGAACATCAGCTGGAAAGCCGCGCAAAGTTTTCCTCGATACCTTACAAGAATTAAAAAAATCAAACACTGAATTAAAAACGCTTCTTAAAAAATTAGCGTAATCTTTAGCAGATTCGTTACCTATTTAAATTCTGATTGTTCCTTTCTTCTTTAAAGAGGATTTATTGACATGCGCCAGAACAATTATTCGTTACTCGCTTTGGGATTTTTCTTTTTTCTTTTTCTGATTTTTCTAGCTTTCACCCCTACACTTACCGGGTTCGCCACTGTTACTCTTGGACAAACGCCAGCAGCGTTTTCCCCAGGCATTTTGAATTCCACTTTCACCCTTTCCATTGTTGGCGGAGAATTTGCCAAGAACGCGACGCAATTAAGCGCGACAGTTTATTCTGGAACAAACGCTGTTGTTTCTGGAACAAAGACATTACATTTTCTTCTGAACCAAACATTAGACCTGCCGTTGATGCAGCAAGAGCAGGAATATGGGTTTGGGCAGGCTGGCAATTATATTTTAAATTTAAGTTTATACCAATTACAAGTTTCACAATCCGGCACTTATATCTTGAACCTTACTTTGTTTAACGCGACAGCTGTCCTTGATTCATCAGCCCTTGCTATTGCTGTCCAAGCTGTCGGGGTTTCCGATGGCAAAGGACAACCAAACATTACGAATGTCACTTTCGCGAGCGCTGGCAGCTTAGATGCGCTCGCTTCTGGAACTCTTCAATCTGAATTCAGAATTGGATCGTATTTGAGATGCAGCGTCCAATATTCTGGCGGAGACTTGAACATCAGCTTCTTCAAACCTGGAGACATTATTCCTGGAAGCGCTTACAGAATTTTTACCGGGACAGACTTAACTTGCGTTAATAACACTTGTTTCGCCACGCTTTTCGTCAATCAAACCTTTTTAGGACAATGGGGATGCTACGCAGAAGCAGCGAATACAGCTGGCAAAGGACAACCACGCATCGGCAATTCATTAATCATGCGCAACAGCCCGCCTACATTACGAACGCCGTTTGAGAATCTCACTTTTCCTGTCTCCTCTGAAAATTCCTCATTAACGCTTGACATGAGCGCGAACTTTTTTGATCCTGACACGCAAAATTTAACGTACCAAATTTCCGGATTGCAGCATTTATCGTTTACCGCGGCAGGAAATAACATTATTCTCACCAATCCGAACAATTATCAAGGAACTGACCACGCGCAGTTCACTGTTTTTGATGGATTTACCTCCACGTCCAGCTCTTTTATCACTTTGTTTGTCGGGAATGGCCCAGCCGCACCAACTTCAAATTCTACAAACCAAACCTGCATCCCCCAATGGGCCTGCAAATGGGATGCGTGCACTGGCGGAAGCCAAACAAAAACCTGCACAGACTCCAATTCCTGCACTGACGCGCAAAATCCAGGCGGGGAAACGCAAAATTGCACTGAAGAAAATACTTCCATTCCTGAAGGAGAAATTCAATTTACCTCAGACCAAACACAGACTGAAACTTCCTCGTTCGCGTGGTGGCAGATTTTATTGCTTGTTTTAGGCGTTGGCGCGATGATCGCTGGCGGAATTTTATTTTATTTACAAAGACGGAAAGAAAAAAACCAAGCTGTTATTCCTCAAGAAAAATCTCCTGAACAAAAACCTGCACCTGCTACTGAAACAAGTCAACAACCACAGATTGCAGACGCTCAGCAAGCACAACCTGTTGCAGCGCAGACTTCAAACTTATCACAATTGCAAACCTATGTGGAGCAGCTTATGACTGAATATGGGAAGACACAGCAAGAGATTGAACCAGCATTACTGCAGGCTGGATGGAATATTGATGATGTGAAAAAAGTCTGCAAGTACGCTACCTTAAAAGTTTTTATGAAAACGAAATTTGACCAAGGATTTTCCGTTGAGCAATTGAAAGCAACTGTTTTAGCGAAAGGATGGAAACCAGAAATCGTTGAGCACGCGCTGAAAGAACTAGGGAAAAACTAACTGTAAATCTTATCGTGATGATCCAAATCGTAAAACGCTACTAAATCCTCCCCCCTATTATATTTGAAGATAAGCACAAATGATCCTTTAATATGCACTCTTTTAAATGACTGCATTGGAGAGCGCAAACTTTTGTAATGGTTAATGTCAACACATTCTATGATCTCTTGTATTTTATTCATTGTTGCTTCATACAACACACGATCTTTCTTGCTTAGTTTCATAAGGTTCTTCTGAAGATTTTCTTCAATGAGAAATTTACGCATTTCCTATTTCTTTTCTTAAACCCGCGATTGAATTATATGATTTGAAATTTCCAGCCTTTTCCATTCTTTTTAGTTTTTCAGTATATTCTGGCCGCAACTGCGGCTCAAGGAGTTCTTCTTCAAACTTGTCAATAACAAATCGAATCGCGTCGTTTTTGTTCTTTAGACCGTATTTTCCTTTGACAACTGTCAAGACTTGGTCTTCATGCTCATTTAGTTTTACTAATGTCTGCGCCATTTTTGTAATCAATTGTAACTTTTTGCAATAAAACATAAATATAAATGTTTTTATCAATGTTGCCTTACGCTGTAATTATTTAGATTATCTTTTTTTGAAAAGGTTTAAATAGTCCCTGTGCTCTAAATTTCTTATTCATACAAGAGCGTGAAATTGAATGCATGACGGAACAAAAGCAGCATTGTTCGCCTTAGCGAGCATCCTTCTTGTGGCTTTCGCCTCAATTTTATATTTTCAAGATTCTGAACACACCAGTTCTTTAACTGATTATTCCACTTCAGCTGTGTATACTGTCCCTGATGGTGTCAGCTCAAGCGCTTCAGCTTCACAAGAGGCTGGGTTTGAAAGCGTCACTGGCGATGTTGTTCGACAAAATACTAAAGGTGTTGGGGGGGTTTGCACTACTAAAAACGACTGTAATCCTGGTTTAACCTGCACTAACGGAAAATGCGCTGGATTTGTTGCGCAGGCACAAGGCATTGATGAAAGCAAGGGTTTTCAAGATACTGATTTACAAGATTCTGGTTTAGGCAAAGGCGCTTTTGGCAGTGGACTTGAAAAAGGTTCTCGAAAAGGCGTTAAACATAGTGTTAGTGAAGTTGGCGGATTATTAGATATGTTAAAAAGTATTTTCTCACGATTGAGTTCTATTGAAGCTAGATTAACTGCTCTTGAAAGCAAACCTGCTTTAGGTTCATCTTCCACTGCTGGCTCTTCTACAGTTGGGTCAGCTGCCTCTTCTGGAAATCCACCCCCTCGAATCCCATTTACTTTTGATGCTGTTTTTCAAGGCGGGAATGGCAATTTAGAAATTCGTGATGCAACTGAACCTGTTGAAGCTTGCTGGTTTGCTGATAACTATGATAATAAAAAATATCTTTATCGTATTGCTCTAAAATCCTTAGAATTTTATTCTCTTTGTGGGGATAGTTGCAGAACAGTGCATGCAGGCAGTCCTTATTCTTATCAGGCTGCAAATAGCATTACTATTGATAATATCTGCGGTTATTATAAAGTCACTTCTGGATTTTGTCCAGCGACTTATTCAACAAGCGTCGCTTGTGTTCCTTCTTCAAATGTTAAAAATGCATATGTTGATATTGCTAAATTTAATTAATTTTATTTTTTCTTTATTTTATACAACCCTTCCAAGAGATCTGTCCCCGCATAGCCAGCGAGGATCGCTAAACGAGGCTCTGTCACCACCATACCAGCAACAACACCTACACTACTTGCCGTTATAATCGTTACCAAGAAATACCAGAGCTTGAATTTTGGCTTCTTTTCCCTTCGGTAGTGCTTCGCAACGCCGACAACACCACGCGCAAGACCGCCAAGACCACCGAACAATGCAAGCATAAACATTTGGCTCATTTTGACCTGAATTCTACTTCTTTTTCACCTTTAAATCCTTTACTTTATATTTTTCTGGCTCAAATTTTAGATCTGTTTCTTTAATGTTACTTTTTTTCATATTTCAATAATGATCTTATTTTTCCCAGATGGAAGGATGATTACTTCCCTTTCTTTTTTAAGATCCATAAAGTTCGCAATTTCTTTTGGTATTCTTATTGCTAGGCTATTTCCTACCCGCGCTACTTTTGTTTTTTTCGCTAGCCCAAACAACCATAATTCTTTTGATTTTCGCTGTATATTCTTTACCACTCCTGCCTCGAAGAGCGTCTCCCCGCATTTTACGCATACTCTCGCAGGGAACTTACCAAGAGAGACTCCAAACTCGTGATGCTTATCCTCTTTGCCTTTAAAATTTGATGTTTACATGTTTTATCTTTCATTTTAGTTGAAATTCTCCATTTATCACTCTTCTTTTTTGTTTTCCTTTCCAGCCTAATGCAGAAATGAGGATATTTGTATCAATCACTATCTTTTTCTTGCCCATTTCACCGCTTCTGCTACATCATTTGATGTTGCTTTTTGTTTTTTTACATGTTTTTCTATCTCCTTTGATAACTTCTCGAATTCTGCCCTTACATTCGGCATTTCCACTTTTTTAAACAAGACTCCTTCCTTTACAGGCATTGCTATAAACCGATCACCTGGCTGAAATGATTCACCTTCCCTGATTCCTTGAGGAACGACCAATTGACCTTTTGGGCTCATCTTTACAAATTCTGTTTCCATTGCCTCACCCTCCAGTTTTACTGTTTAACTATAAAACAATTAAACTATATAAATCTTTGTTCCTATCTCCCATTGTAACGATTTATGAATTTCCCCCTGTCTTGAAAACCTCCTCATCTTTGTTAGAATCTTTTCAGGATTTTCGCCCATATCTTTATGAATCCTGTTTTGTATCTTTTCTTTATGTATATCACATCCCTTTCCATTCAACAAGGAGCAATAAAAATCCCCTTGAATATTCTCAAAGAACTACAACGGCACCACTGTTCAGAATTAGTCTTTATTTATGATGAAGGGAAGTTGTTCTGCAGCAAACCAAGCAGGTTCGCCTCCCTTTCCCATGAACTCGCGGAGCAGAATGAAGAAAACATTTAAGTAGGGGCATTTATTGCTGGTTTTATGGTTGCTTCTTATCGAAAAAAATTGAAACGATTATGGCATTTTATCTGGGAAGAGGATTCTTTCGCGAGCTGGGTTGTCAATGTGCTGCTCGCGTTTATTTTAGTGAAGTTCGTCATTTATCCTGGATTGGGATTTTTATTGGGAACGCAATTTCCTGTTGTCGCTGTTGTGTCCGGCAGCATGGAGCATGACGGGAATTTCAACACCTGGTGGGAAAGCCAGCGTTCTTACTACACAAACATCAATATCACCCAAGAAGAATTTTTACAATACTCTTTCCGCAATGGGTTTAACAAAGGAGACTTGATGATCTTAATCGGAGCGAAGCAGATCCAGCGAGGAGATGTTCTTGTTTTTCAAGGCGCAGTTCCAGATCCAATTATCCACCGCGTCGTGAAAGTATATCCTGGAAGTTATCAAACAAAGGGGGACCATAATACGGGTTCAAGGCAGGATGAAGTCTCTATTACAGATGACCGCATTTATGGAAAAGCGGTTTTCCGCATTCCTTATCTTGGCTGGTTCAAGATTCTTTTTGTTGAGCTCATCCAAGAGATTATTCATTTGGTTCAATCTGCTTTCGCTTAACCTTCAAAAAGATTTATAAATTCTTGTTGCTTTTTGTTTTTGGAGAATATCATGTTTTGCAGCAAATGCTCAAGTTTACTTATGCCTGTTGACGGCACGATGCAGTGCCCTGCCTGCAAGACTGTCCAAGGCGATGGAAAGATCGCTGAACGAAAGAAAAAACAGAAAGAAATCGCTGTTGTGCAAGATGGAAAGACAGAACACCTCCCTACAGTCAAAGCTGACTGCAAAAAATGCGGAAATACTGAAGCATATTTCTGGATGCTCCAAACTCGCGGAGCAGACGAGCCTGAAACACGATTCTTTAAATGCACAAAATGCGAGTATACATGGAGAGAATATTAATGAGTTATTTTGAGCTGCCTGAACACGATCTTGGCGACATCGTTGAAAGAACAATTCTTACTGACATCCCGCAACCTGACCAGCCTGTTCTTCGTGAACGCGTGCTTTCGGTTGTTTATACTTATGAAGGAAATGATATCAGCGCCCTTACTGTCCTTATGTACGCTGTGCAGCAAGGAAAATTAGACGCTTATTTAAGCAAACTTGAGGAGTATCATCGGCGCACTCTTGCGTATATCCATCCTGAAACACGAAGAAATTTCCACACAACTGGAGCACAAAAAGCACAGGTTTTTTTCTTGAACTGCTTGCGGGAATTAGGCGTCCGCCCTAATGAATATATTCCAAATCTTTAAATAGAAGCATTTCAAGATGAGTTCAGGAAAAAGATGGTTGAAGAAATTGCTCAGCAAAGCTTGATTTTCTTTCCTGTTATTGGATTGGGAATCATTTTAGGACTCTATGAACTTATTTTAATTCATCGTGATGAGAGTTTCCGCGGCAGCCACTGGCTGGGGCATGGACTTCATTCTGTTTTGTTTATGATGATCGCGTTGTTCGCAGTATTTAACACAGACTATTTTTTACAGGTTACAGGCATCAGCAGTTTAGACTGGTCTTCCTGGCTGATCAGCCCATGGACGATCCGTATTTTGGTCGGCATTATTTTGAACATTAAAATGCACGCGACATCCGCAGTCATTAAAGGACGGGCGTTTTCCGGCGGCATCTCCGGCAACCTGGCTGAACATTGGACGCATACACTTTTAGTCTCCGCATTCGTCGTTACCGCCCCGCTTTACTGGCCAATCTTACAACCATTCCTGCCTTGGTGGGCTGGCGGAACAACTCCAGAACCTGCAACCCCATAATTTTACTTTTTCAATACCCCTTTTCAACCAGCTAAAAGTTTAAATAGCATTATTTGAAAGTTGCTGTATGCGCCTTACATTAACAGAGCCACGATATTTGAAAGATAGCATCCTTATTATTTCTGAACTTGTCAATGAAGTCAATATCCGCATCTTCAAGGACAGGTTAGAGCTTGTCGCTATTGATCCAGCGAATGTGGCGATGGTCGTGTTCAAATTATTAAGCAGCGCCTTCACTGAGTTCAACGTTGAGGAAGAGAAAGTAATTGGCATTAATTTAGACCAATTCACCCAGATCCTGAAACGATCAAAACCTACAGATGTAATTACACTTGATTTAGATGAAGAAAAAAATAGATTGAATATTGTCTTTAAAGGATCCACGATCCGCATCTTTAACATGTCCTTATTGGAAATCGAAGACCGAGAGCATAAAGTTCCTCCGTTGAAATTTGGAGTTCGCATCGAGACAAATACATTATTATTCGGCGACGCTATTGAAGACATGGATGTTGTCGCTGACAGCTTAAGTTTCCACGCCTTGACTGACAAGTTTATCATTAAAAGCGAGGGAACAACCAGCAGCGGCAAAGTAGAAATAACAAATGATGAAGAAACAACCATCGCCTCAAGCCATGAAGATGAAGTGCAGTCAAAATATTCCATTGAATACTTAAAAAAAATCGTGAAAGGATCAAAATTAACGAATAATGTGACCTTGGAATTCGGGCCAAACTACCCTTTACGCACGGAGTATAAAGTTGTGGATAAATTAAGCCTGCAGTTTATTTTAGCTCCCAGGGTCAGCGACGAGTAATCGCTTTCTTGTAAATATTTAAGAATTGACTGCTGACTACATCCAAACTCCATTCGTCTTCAATTGTTTTTCTCGCCGCATGCGCTATTTTGTCTAGATTTTTCTTCTCCACTTCCCGTATTTTTTTCACAATCGATTTTGGATCATTGGAATGAAGAAAGAACCCGTTTTTTCCATCTTGAATCAAACTTGGAAGATTTCCCACTTTCGTTGTTATTGGAATCACCGCGCAAGCCATCGCTTCCAGAACCGCATAGGGAAGGCCTTCAAATTCTGATGGAAGAACCATGAACCTCGCTCTTTGCAGCCAGCGTTTGTATTCTTGTATATCCCTTATTCCTGTCAATGCCACATTCTTTCCCGCATTTTGCTCTATTTCCGAGCGCAATTCCCCATCACCCACTAACCAGAGTTTGTAGTCTGGCAATGACTTCATCGCCTCGACTAATTTATCCACTCCTTTCTGCCTTGTAAATCTCGCAATGTCAATTAATTCCTTGTTTTGTTTTTTGTATTTCGGCGTTAAGTAGCCTGTATCAACTAAGTTCGTGATCTTTACAGTCCTGTCCTTTCCAATATACCTGCTGTAGAAATCCAGTGTCTCTTTTCCCTGCGAGATAACATACTTGCACTGTTTTAGATTCAACCTCTCCATCCAGAAATAGATTTTATGCGCGATGTTCGCAGCAGCCCAGTTTTTGTTCATTGTCTGTATTTTTTTAAATCCTTGATTATGGATGCCATGGGCTGTGGCCACAAACGGGATTTTCGCGAGGCCGCACACCAGCGCTGGCGTTGTCAAGCTCTGCGCGTCAGCTATATCTGGGTTTATTTTTCTTAGGGCTTTCACCGCTCCAATGATAAACGCGCATTCAAAACAGACTCTATATACAATATCCAGCGGCAACAACAGCTTAGAACTTGTAAATCTCCTATGCGGAATCCCAACATTATGAAGCATTGCTTTTTCTGGAACAGCTAATCTCTGCTTTCCTTTTCCTGGCTTTGAAGAAATCAGATGCACTTCGTGGCCTTTTTTTATTAAGGCTGCCGCAAGATTTGTTTTATGCGTATTGCCGCCGCCCTTCACATACGGATAGGGCATTAAATCAATAATCACAATTTTCATTTTCTTCTTCTTTTTCAGAACCTTTAAATACTTTTCAGAATGACCTTTTTTATAACTCTCCTGAGTTTTATTCCCATGCCCTCTTATCGTGGAAAACGTGTTCTGGTCACCGGCGCTTCCGGCTTTATTGGAAAAAATTTAGTCCCACGGCTGCTTGAAGAAAAAGCTGTTGTCACGTCACTTTCCTTAGCCGCAGGCTCTCCCTTTCCAAATGCGGAGCATCTGTCTGTTGACTTGACAAACAGGGGACAAACCCTCGCAGCATTGACTGGAAAAGAATTTGATTTTATTTTTCATCTTGCCGCGAATATTTCCAGGGATTCCAAAGACAAAGAAGCTGTGTTCGCCGCGAATGTGGAAGGAACACGGAACCTACTTGAAGCGCTCCGCTATACTTCTTATCAACGATTTGTTCTGCCGAGCACTGCTGAGGTTTACAACCATAACGCTGTTCCCTTTGTTGAGACACAAGAAGCACATCCCCTTTCTTCGTACGCGCAATCTAAATTCCAGGCAGAACGCCTCTGCCTTGAAGAAGCTGCTACTTATAAAAAACCAACAACCATTTACCGCATCGCTGTTTCGTATGGACCGCACCAGAAGCCAGCTCTTTTAATCCCCAACGTGATTCTTTCCTGCCTGCATCAAACTGATGTTCCTTTAACACTTGGAGAAGAGACCAGGGATTTTATCTACATACAGGATTTAGTCGAAGCACTCTTAGTAAGCTCAAAACTTACTGGAAAAGGAGAAATTTTGAATATTGGAACTGGAATAGAATCAAGCGTGCGCTCTATCGCTGAATATATCCATGCAATTACACATTCACGCTCCAACCTCCAATTTGGCATGTACCCCCTTCGCCCAGGCCAGCCAATACGCTATTGCGTCAACACTTTGAAAGCTGAACAATTACTGGGATGGAGAGCAACTACTTCACTTCATGAAGGACTGCAGAAGACGATCGCATGGTATCAACGCCAGCAAATTTAACTTTCTTGTTTACGAAAACCTTTTAAAGTGCGTTTCATCTAGTTTGTTTTATGCAGAAAAGAGGGCAGGTCACGTTGTTTGTATTCTTAGGGTTAGTTGTCCTGATTTTAATTTCATTATTTTTTTACGTCCGGTCTCAGTATGGATTTTTTGTTCCTTCCCAAGATTTTTTATCCTCTAAAGCAAGCGATATCCAGCAGGATCTTGAATATTGCGTTGAGACAGAAGTTTCTCCGCTCGTTAAAGAATTCTCCTTACAAGGAGGAAATCTACACCCCACTTCGTTTGTTTTGTATCATGATTCTCCTGTTTCATTTTTATGCAGAAAAACAAACCATGGAACGTGTGTTAATTATTTAACTCCATTGGGGGGTATGCTAACGAATCTACAAAATTCTTTAGACCAGAAGTTAAACGCATGTGTGAATAAAAAATTATTATCTGAACAAGGATTCAGCATTACTGGGAATAAAAATGTTCAATCTCTTGTCCAATTACAAGGAAATTCAATCAGCGTTGTTTCCACATATGATGTCCAGCTTCATCGCGACACCGCAAGCATGCGCATTTCCCCTGTTAGAAAAACAATCGCGGACGCCCCACTTGGGGAATTATATCCTGTTGTGCATGATATCCTAGAAAAAGAAGCGACTGCTGGAACATTTGACCAACTGTTTTATATGCTGCAGAAGAAAGGAAAATACTTGATCGAAGTTGACAGGCCGTATCCACATACTATTTATAGAGTATATAAAAAAGACAGCACATATGAGTTCTGGTTCGCTGTTGAGGGGAAAGCATGAAGAAATTTGTAGCTCTCTTTGAAATTCTGCTTCTTGTTCTTACAAGCTTTACTGTTCTTAGTTTTTCCGCTCCTTCTGTTCGTGCCGCTCCTGTTTGCTGCGAGAAAACAAAAGCTGGAGAATTCTGCCAGTATACTGATGAACAACAATGCGAGACTGGATTACGAAACGCAAATGATCCAAGCAAAGGAACCTATCAAAACGCGCCTACCAGCTGTGACGCAACTTCCTTCTGCAAACCTGGTTGCTGCAGCGATGAATTAGGAGATGGATTTTGTTATTCAAATACGCCAAAAGCGAACTGCCAGCTTTCTTATGGCGGGAAATTTTCTGAACAACCTGATTGCTCTACTGTTGGAAGCTGTTCTGAAGGCTGCTGTATTCTAGGAAGCCAGGCTTTCTTGAGCACTTCTGTCCGCTGCCAAAAAGAAGCTGCCAAATATCCTTCCCTTACCCTTGACTTTAAAGCTGATGTGAAAGATGAGGCAAGCTGTGTCGGACTGGCGAAGAGCGCTGATAAAGGCTGCTGCGTCAACAGCCAAGACAACTGCAAATATGTAACACGCGCTGAATGCTCTGCCTCAACAAATGGGAACAGCACTGGATTTTTTTCTGGGAAAGCATGCAGCGATTTGGGATTAAGCACATGCACCTGCGCTCCAGCTGATAAAAACACGCAAGGAAAAGACAACACTATGTGCATCCCTGACGATGATTCTGTATATTGGAAAGATAGTTGTGGGAATCCTGAAGGGATCAAGGAAAAATGCGATTACGCTTCTGGAACTCTCTGCGGGGATTCCAATGGCGACCGGATTTATACATGCGAAAGCGTCAATTGCAAGACTGGGGATAAAAAATTAAGCTTGGATTTTGACAGCCAAGCGAAAGACAGCGTTACACACGATACAACTGTGAGAAATGGGGAAAGCTGGTGTTTGTATGATCCTGAAATCCAGCCTGGCGGTGATGGACTGAGCAATGACCAGTTGTTATCCAGTGTCACTGGAAAAAATTTACGCAATCTTTTGTATGCTTCCCGCGAGCCTGTTGGATCACGACATTATCGTGGCTCTTGCATTAATGGAAAAGAATATGTTGAACCATGTTCTGATTTTCGAAAAGATTATTGTTTACAAAGTTCTGTTGGCGGCAACGCGAGCATGAACCTTGGGAATGATGGAGAGAAATTCACTGAAGCGAAATGCACTGAAAATAGAGCTGGAAGCTGCATCAGCGACTGCAATAAAGCTGACCCAACTAAATTTAAAAAATCTGATGGAAGCTTAGACCAGGCTGCTTTTGAACAAGCGCTGCAAGAAGATGTGCAATGCTGCACTGATGTTTCAAAAAGAGATTGCGCATGGGCTGGAACAAAATGCGTTCCGCGTGTCGGACAAGGATTCAAGCACTGGGAAGGAGATGGCGTTACTACTTGCGCAAGCGCCAGCTTAGACTGCTCTTTTACTGTCAAGTGCAATGGATGGAGCAATCTTTTTGGACTTTGCAAAAATTATTGGTATCCTATTGATGGAAGCGGGAACCAGCTCAGCATTGACCAAATTCCCTGCTTGAGAAAAGAGTATGTGCAGACCGCGAATAATTATTGCAGAAGCTATGGCGACTGCGGCGCTGATTATAATATCGCGGGGAAATTAACCACTGAAGGATTTTCCAGCCCACCTACTTTGGGAGATGATTTTGAGAACATTGTCAGCTACGCAGGCGTTGATAAAAAAACGAGCGCTTACCTTCATGAGATCGCATTGAGCGCGAAGAATCCCCCACGATGGGATATTGGGTTAGGCGCAATTAATTTTTCCCTTCCTCCAGAACAGTATAACGCGTGGGCAGATTACTTTGTTGGAAGCGCTTGGGACATCCCTCATTGGCTCGCTCTCGCGAATGTCGCTCCTTATGTTGTTGTTGGACTTGCTCATTTGGCAGGATTGACTACAATTAGCGCGGAGCTTGGACTGACTTATCTTTCAGCGCCTTTGGCAGGTCTTTTTGCGCAGGCGACTGCAACAGCTACAACAGCTACAACAGCTTCTGCCGTCGCAACTCTTATTCCTATTATCAATGTTGCTCTGATTATATATACTGTTTATTCCATTGTTGATGTCGCGAACGCTGACATACAGACCCTTTCTGTCAAAACATTATGCAAACCATGGAGTGCCCCTGTCGTCTCGAATGACTGCGAGAAGTGCAATCCTGATTACTGGAAAACAAAGGATGGAAAACCCACTGATGTCAATGCGTTTAAGGCATGCTCTGAATACCGCTGCAAAAGTTTAGGAGCGACGTGCCAATTCATCAATCAAGGCACTGGCAATGAGACCTGCGTCAGCGTCAGCAAAGGCGATGCGCAAGCGCCGATTATCAGCCCATTAAAAGAAAAATTCGAAAAAGAATATCAAAATAATATCCAGACTGTGCAACAAGGATTAGAAGTTACTAAAAACTTCACTGTGTACACTCCTGTTGTTGTCGCGCTGCAGACTGATGAACCAGCGCGATGTAAAATGAGCTTCAAGCCTGGACGGCCTTACAAAGAGATGGACGATATTTTCTTTGGCCAGTCTATTTTCCAGTATCCCCATGTACAGCCTGTCTATTTCGCGAGCAATAAAGTCGTTGATGAAAAAGGCGTTTCTTTACGCGGCGGAGGGGAATACAAACTTTATGTCCGATGCGAGGACGCTGGCGGCAACACCAATGAAAAAGATTATGTATTAAAATTCAAGGTTGATCCGCAGCCTGACGCGACCGCCCCTGTTATTCAAGCGACCTCTGTTGGGAAAGAAGTGTACTTGACTGCTGGGACCGGCAATAACACTGATGTCACCCTCTATACAAATGAACCAGCGGACTGCAGATGGAGCTTCAATCCACTGCGTTATACTGAAATGCCCGCGACACAACAATGCACGACGCGCCCGCAGCCTGATGTCTTGGGATACACCTGCGAGTTTAGGAATAATACGCAACTTGGCACAAAACCAATTGCCTTCAGCAAACCTGTCGCAGCAGGAGAAAAAATATTCACCTATTTCAAATGTCAGGATAAATCTCCACAGCACAATTTCAATAAAGACCCTTATGATGTCACGTTTTATGGGACAAAACCTTTATCGATCACGAACATTGAACCTAGCGGATCCCTCTTCAGCAATCTCGCTGTTCCAAATGTAACTTTGCATGTTGAAACTTTAGGCGGAGCAAAATCAAACGGTGAAGCGCTCTGCAAATACACGCAGCGAGCATCGTACGCGCATACTCTTTCCGCGATGGATGATTTTTTCCAGCAAACAAATGGAAGCAGCCATGAACAAACCTTGAAATTATCGACTGGCGACCATACATTCTTTGCCGGCTGTTATGATGTCGCTGGCAACACTGCATATACAAATACTACCTTCAGTTTACTCGCAGATAATACTGGGCCAACGATCTTGAAAGCATATAAATCAGACCGCCCTTCGCAATTAATTTTAGCTGTAAGCGAGGACGCAACGTGCCAGGAAAGCGTTACGAATAAGAATTTTGTTTTTGGCGAGGGAAACTTACTGCAGAAAGACGGGAATGTCCATACAAGTTTAACGCAATCTGATGTGTATTATATACATTGCAAAGATAACTATAATAATATCGGCAATGTTATTACGCTAACGTTTGTTTAATTTTCTTTTCGTTCTATTATCTTTATAATCTCTTTTGTTGAAAGAACCTTAACTTCTACTTGGTCTTTAAGCGCCTCGTCGTTTGACCAGAGAAAACATTGTTTTTTTAACGCAAGCGCCAGATAAAGAGCATCATCTGGATCTGGACTTATTTCTCTTGCTTTTGGCAGCTTTTCTTCGCATTCTTGCGCACTTACTGTTGTGACTACTTCCTTTAACGCTTTTACAATCTCTTCAAACTGCTCCCCTTTTCTTTTTGTCTTCTTCAAGATTTCCCCCCTATGCCTCTCAAATTCTTCAAAGAGAAATTCAGGGGCAAATAAATTTACACTGCTCGAGAAAATAATCTCCGCAGTTACGCTTTCTTTAATCAGGGCAGCAAAAAGAATATTTGCGTCAATAACCAGACTTAGACTCATTTTCTGTAATGTTTTGCTACTGCATTGTTGACTTTTTTTCCTAACTCAACCGCGTCTTTTTCAGTCAATTCACTGTTTTTTGTGAATTCCTTAAACTTTTTTAGCAATGATACTCTTTTCTTAATCGCTTCCCTCGCTATAGCTGACCAATTAATTTCGTGGAATTCATCCATTTCTTTCTTCAGGTCTTCAGGTACAGAAAGTGTTATGCTTACCATTGTTGTTTTATCTGTTTGTTCTGTTTATTATGTGTAATATGTTTTTATACTTAAACCTTTTGTTTTTGCCGAAATCTATTGAACTGAGTTCCCTATCTAATATTCCCAAAGCTTTAAAAGAGCCTTCTGCTCTTTTTTTATATGCAGAAAAGAGGGCAATTACTTTCCCAGCCGTTCATGGCTATTTTAGCGTTAGCGACTATCGCGTTTATTTTATTTTTTGGATTTTATCTCATGAACACTGTCTTCAACACATCCAGGACTGTTGACACAAAAGTTTTCCAGAGAACTTTAGAGAATTCCGTCAATGAAATTTACCAGCGCCCTTCTGGAAGCTCGAAAGAAATTAACATCCGCGTCCCAAATGGAATCACCACCATTTGCTTTGTTGACCTTACCAGTCCTGCAGACCTCTCCTCCGCGCCGCAGCAGCTTCAACCAGGATTAACACTTTTACAAAAATCACAATCCTCTAAAAATGTTTTTTTCGTCTCTCAAAAAACCACTGAACCTTTAACTTTAGCGCATTTACGTCCGCAACATCTCTTCTGCGCGAATACAGGCACAGGCACTTTGAACGTTTTTGTTGAGAACATTGGAGAAACTGTCGATGTTCGCGCATAAAAAAGGAGAGACTGAACAATTCAACTGGATCTTTGTTCTCGTAGCTGGAGCGATTTTCTTTTCGTTCTTTGTTTTTTTCACGTTTCGCTTCGCGCATGCGCAAGAGCAAAAACATAATTTAGCCCTCGCAAAAATATTATATGACGGAGCTTTAGGCGTCGCGGGCACAAAAAATAATTTAGACACCACCCTACAATTTCCCCAACCTGTAGAACTTATTTTCACCTGCCTTGGAACGAGGGCCGCATTCTCCATCAACCATGAAGACCCAGCAGAAGAACTTGAACCTTCCCTGCTTGTATTTATGCCTGGCCATTTTTCCGGAACAAAAATCCAGACTTGGACGAGCTCCTGGAACCAGCCTTTTTTCATCAACAATATTGTTTACTTCTCCTCGCTGGAAAAAGAATATTACCTTATTTATGACCAAGCACACGCCTCTTTTGTTGATGAACTTTCCTTTCCTTCCCAGCTTCGTGTTCACAAACAAGCGCGCAGTATTTTCATTCCCAATAGCTCACAATTAACTGTCGCTTTTTTTACGAATGAACCACCAACATCCCAAGAATTACAGAGCCTTCCTTCAGCAACCATCTTATTTGTCCAGCCTGAACAGCAAACTTTTTCTTATTATTCCTCAGCTGGAAAGCTATCCAACACAATATATTATTATGACTCTTCTTTTTTAACAGGAGCGCTTGTTTCTGACGTCTCTTCTTTTTCCTGCTCCTTGCAACGAGCACAACAGCGATTTGAAAAAATCTCCTCTTTGTACGCAGTCAAGGCAGGATTGCTAGACCAACACAGAATGAAAACAGACTGCTCTTATTCCACTATCCAGCAAACACTTCAACACGCGCCACAACTTCTTCCTATTCAAAAAGAAGCGTTGACTACAAGCTTGCTCGCACAAAACGCACAACTTATCGGCAACGGATGCAGGGGAGTTTTTTAAGATGAAAGGACAACTCGCCCTTCAAGAAACAATCTTAGTTGTTTTCATTTTAACGGTCTTACTTATTTTAGGATTATTTTTCTTCTCTAATTACCAATTGCAGCAGATCAAGCAAGAACGACAACTCGCGTCTTCTGAACGATTTCATCAGATGATCTCTACTTTTCCAACGCTCGCAGAAGTCAGCTGCTCTCTTCAAGGCAATAGAGAACCATGCTTAGACACTTTAAAACTTACCGCGTTCCAGCAGACGATCAAAACAAATCCAGCTTATTATCAAAGCATTTTCGAATCGAAGAATATCACTGTTTCCACTTATTATCCCTCAACCACCCAGAGCTGGCAGATTTACAACCAAAAAAGCCCTTCATCTACAGGCAAAGACAGGATCATTACGCCGATTAGTCTGTACTCTCCTTTAGAAGGCAAATACTCTTTAGGCATTCTTGTCTTGGAGGATTACGTTGCATGAAAGGGCAAACTGAACTTGTCGGGCTTGTCCTTATTGTATTACTTCTGGCCGCAGCTGGCTTATTCTATCTGAAGTTTGTTGTGCTTCAACCAGACCAGCGTCCTTCTTCATTGGAAGCTGTTTCCCAATCCACGAATTTATTATATGGGATTATCCATGTCCCTTTATGCGCTAATTTCACTGCCCTTGATTTTTTAGACGCCTGCTCTTCACAACGCACCTTATGCGATGAACCACAGCCCTGCTCGGTTTTAGAACAACAGCTTCCCCTCATCTTTGACCCAGTGTTTCATCGTTATATTGGGATGAATTATACCTTTTCCGCACAAACAGCTGATGAAAAAAATCCTTTTTTCAAATTGGGAATGAAATGCAAGCATGGAAGCACACAAGCGCGCATCTCTCCCAGAACATCCAACCAAATCTATTCCCTTAGCTTTGATTTATGCGCGAAACCAGTCTAGTTTTTACATAATTTCACTAAAAAGTGATAACGTAAATTTCTTTTCCCTTCATCCTGTTGTTGTTTATACCTGGTAAAAGCCGTGAATTTGGCCAAACTAACAATATGTATGTTCTCGAGTATAGGAATCTTTATAAATGCAACAACGTCAACACCCAGTACACAACACTTGGAGGTGTTACTTATGCAAGAACGTTTAGCGTTACGACAAACATTAAAGAAAGTTGCTGCTTTGGGTACCAGCGTAGCAATGTTAGGAATGACTATTACTGGGGCTGTTGCTCAAGAACAAGCTGCCGCTTCTAGCGCGAGTTTAAGCTCATTTCCAAAAGCTTTTACAACTAACACTGTCGTTGTTGTGGGTTCACATGCTGATCCTGCTGATAATTTAGCTGCAAGCGCAGTTGAATTCGCTTTAGGCGCCGCATCCGCATCTGCAAGTTCCAGCTCTTCATCAACGAGCTCTACCACTTCTTCGACTACACCTTCTACTGGCGCAGTCCAACTAGAAGATGGATATAGCAAAGAAATTGTTCTTGGAACAGCTTTAACTGATTCCACAAACGCATTTGGCGCGACAGTCCGGGAAACACGTATCCCGACTTTTAAGAAAGGAACTGTCACTATCTCTATTGGAGGAACAACAAATTCCTACAATTGGCATGAAGAAGTTGGCTTTCGAGCAGACTCTAATGCGACTGTTACTTCATCTTTAGCTTTAGCAAACCAAAATCAAGCTAATGAACAGTATAAGGACAATGTGCTTTTACGACTTCCATCAAGTTCGATTCGTTACGCATATGTCTTTGACACTGCCTTGAAGACAAACAACTATATTTCGAACGCGACACAGACTGACCCTATTACATTGGATTTCTTAGGTAAAACCTTAGTTATTCAAAACTGTAACAGCTCTCCTTGTACTGGAGCAACAACTGCCGCAAGTTCGATTACTGCCTTATCTGGAGACAAATTCCCAGGTTTGCATAAAGGGGATACCATTATGTACCAAGGAAAGAAAATCTCTGTTGATTCACTTGCCTCCTCTGGAGCTGCAATCAACGTTGATGGCAATACTATCGTTGTCAGCAATAACAACCAGCGAACAGACCAAAAATCTGGCTTGCAAATCCGCGCAGAAGATCTTCTTGCGACAGGAACAAGCGGAGAAGGTTTAAGCACTGTTTCCTTGATTATTGGAAAAGATAACGCGATTAAGACGTATAATGATGGAGATTACTTTATCGGGCAAGATAAATACACTCCTTTATGGACTTGGTCTCTTGCAGGCATTAATGGTGGAAATCCAAGCTTAAATGTGACATTGGGACAAACATTGACCTCGTACTCTATTACAGGCATTCCCAACTATCCATTGACGCATCCACCTTATCTTGGTGATGTGCTTTGTTGGCCAAACAACTATATCTGTGTTCAGGTTTCAAAGGTAAGTCAAACAGATGATCTCTTTGGAGAATATGTCTTGCGACCTACTCAAAGAGACTTGTACGCAACTGATGACTCTGTTGTCAACTTTACCTCTGCAAATGTGCTTGAACTTACAGCACTTGGACAGAAGGATACAGGTATCAACGCAGGTGGAGATACACAATCTGTTTATTTCTACCCTAATGCAACCTATGGTCTCTTGCTCTATAAGAAGAAACAAGATTCCAGCCACGCTATTCTTGTAGCAGCTGCTACAAACACTCTGCACGCAGGTGATGGTGCTACAGCTGGATGGGGCGGTGCTATGGACGCAGTCGCTTTCGCAAATGCGAACGGGACGACAATGCTTCCAGGCAACTTCTCCGCGAGCGTCTTTACCTTGAACTACAAGAGCAGTAGCATTCCAGTAGATATTGCATGGAACTCAAGCGTTTCGCTTGCCAACATTACCCTTACTGGTGGAAGCGGCGCAGGAGCATTAAAGATCAATCCCTCAGGAACTGCGAATGATATTGTTGTTGTTTTGCAAGCAGCGAGTACTGGATTGACTTATTTGGGTCAATCCCAATCTGATACTGTCAGAGGCGGCGATTTGGCTTACAATGGGACGACAGCTGTTGATATTTCCGGCTTCCGTGAAGATGGAAGAACTGTCAACGGCATTATTGTTCGTTCGTACTATAAATCTGCGCCTTCTGATACGTTGCAGTTTGCATTGCCTCCAGACATTTCCAACTACAAAGCGACTGTGAAGTTAGCCCGCGCAGTTGGAGCTGGTGTTGTTGGTACTGTTGTTCCAGGCAGCACAAGCACTAGTGGCGTCAGTGAGAAGCTTGATACTGATGTTGTCAACAGCTTATCGCAATGGAATGTCATCAGTGTTGGCGGACCTGCTATCAACTCTGTAAGCGCAAAGCTGAAAGGACTGCCTTTCCCAAGTTACGGGGACGCAAGCGGTATCAAACCAAATGAAGGCGTCGTTGAGCTTATGCCAAACGGCAGCAACTGGGCACTCTTAGTGGCTGGCTATGAGAAAGACAATACACAAGCTGCTGGTGAAGTCCTTAAGAATTATGCGGACTACAACACACAACTTTCTGGCAAGACCTCAGTCGTTGTGAAAGGCTTGAAAGCAACTGGCATTACCGTTGCTTAAATTTTTTCTTTCTCTTTTTTCTTTTTTTATCATAATCTTTTTATATCCCTTCTTTCTTTGACTCTTATTCCCTTATGAAAAAGCAACGCTACAGAAAGTCTGATGGAATATCATCAGAAATAAATGCTCGTGATCCTTCTTTGTTTAAACGACGATTCACTTTAGGAATCCTCGCTTTTGGCATTATCTTTCTCATGGTTGGATCTGTGTTAACCTACTGGGCAAGTTCAGCAGCAGATCAATCTGTGTATAATGGCTATTCATTTTTTCAGTCTGGACAAGGATGGACGACACAAATAGACGGCCAGACATTGACCTTTCCTGTTCTGCCTAAAGATGTCGCTTCATTTCCCAGCGTTCAGTTTGACCTTGACCCTTATCCTAAGTTATATCTTCTTTTTAATCCAGACAACTTTACTGAACAAAGCAGAGAGGTCGCGCAACTTCGAAGCGCGCTTTTGAGCACTGGAAAAACTATTGTTCCAGCATGCACACAATCTTTCTCCTGCGGCGACTTACCTGTTCTCAACTGCACAACTGCTGACGCGCCCAGCCTTCTTTTAGAGCAAAGCGATGTTACAGGATTATTCGCTTCTGACCGGTGCTTGGTTCTCCACTACGCGCCTGGGCAGTATGATTCCTTACTTGTTCATTTCTTGTATAAATATTACCATATCCTCCCATGAAACTGCTCTTTGTTTTTTTCTGCATTCTTCTTTTCATAAGCGCATGCTCTCCTCCAGACCCAACCCATTTTGTGTATCATGGAAAAAACGGCGATTATCCTGTTGATGTTGTGACACGAGGAAATTCCACTGATTATTACATTACTGTTTTATTTCAAAATGAAACTGGAAATGTTTCCTATCAAATCCCCCTTTCATTTAGCCCAGTGAGTGTTGTGAATGTTTCTGTTGAAGGAAATATTGAGTCCGCGTTGAACAGACCCCAGGAAACTAACCTTGTTTATATCACCCAGGATCCGCAGACCGCTGTCCTTACAGACCAAAAATCTGTGCTTGCTGTGTATGACATTGGGAAAATTTTAGGGACTGGAAGCGCTGGACTGTATAAAATTCCGACACTTCCCGCATTCACTTCCGCCACTGAACGTTCTCAAATCAATAGCATCCCCGTTATTGCCTGCAGCAACGTTTCTTCAACTGCCGGCGTTATTTTATTGCAGTTAGGAAATACTACCCGTATTCTTGTACAGAATGACTGCATCATTGTTGAAGGAACAAATGGGACAGAACTATTCCGCGCAGCAGACAAACTCGCTTACTCTCTTCTTGGCGTTTTTTAGATCTACGGAATATTTATATACTAGTAATTGCTAATATTTTTTAATTCAATAAACTGGTGAATTCATTGGCACAACAACCAAAACCCATTTCTTCTTTCGTTCTTTTCAGCTTGTTTTTTTTAGCAGGTTTGTATTTAGGATACAGCGTTTTTTCCTTTTTAAATTCCTGGCGATCTAATCCCTCCGCGCTTGGCGCAGCAACCAGCACTGTTGGGAACTTTACCGTGAGCCTTGTCAGCACGATCGCATGCACCTGGAGCGATGCAGCAATTAACATCACGTTTGGCACGCCAGGCTCTACCATCACCCAAGGCAATACTCTCAACGCGTCCCGCAATTACAATTATTCCACTGATGGCGCTGGCAGCGCTTCCAATGGCAGCGATTACAATGTGACTGCCGCAGCCACCAATACAGTTAAGGTCAACATTACTCTCGCTGGACAGTCTCTTCTTGAAACAGCTGGCGGCAATGTCTTGAACATTACGAATATTTCCTGGGGATCTAATACCACCACCGCAAACAGCACTGGCGGTACTGCGCTTGATAACATGACCTATCCTGGCGTGCCCTTTAACTCAAGCTTCCAGGGTGATACATCCCATCATGTTGCCACGCTTGAACCTGCAGGCAGCTCTGTCTGGTTTCGATTCTGGCTCGCTGTCAACAGCAACCAAGCTGCTGGTCTCTATCGCGGCAATTACACGATGACCTGCTCAGACTCAGGATCAGCATAAAATGATCCCACGTTTTTCCCTCTTTTGCGTCTTACTTCTCCTTTTGAGTATTCCTTTCGCTGCCGCTGATATCGGCATTGGATTAAGCCCAGCTAAACGTGTTTTCCATAATATTGAAGGCGGACAAACTATTGAGGAAACTTATACTGTCTATAATACAGGGGATGGTCCAATCAACGCTAATCTCGGCGCAGATGGCGCAATCGCTTCATTTGTTACAGTTATCCCTAAAGCTGTTTATGTTGAGCCTGAACCTCAACCACATTCATTGCCTATTAAAAATGGAAAACAGTTTACAGTGCGATATAAAGTTCCTACTGGCTGGGAAGCGAAGCTTTATACTGGACAGATCGTCGCATCTGGCGGCGCTGCTGGCGGGACGCTTGG
The DNA here is from genome assembly GCA_016219825.1 of Candidatus Woesearchaeota archaeon. Taxonomy (GTDB): domain Archaea; phylum Nanobdellota; class Nanobdellia; order SCGC-AAA011-G17; family GW2011-AR18; genus JACRKJ01. The sequence goes on from JACRKJ010000043.1 coordinate 23,326, forward strand.
CGGTAATGTCGCTGTCGCGATGGTCGTTGAACTTTATTCTATTCCTACGAAATATTTCTGGAATCGCATCAGCAAAGAACAATACCTGCTTACTGGGAGTATCTTCTTATTCTTGATGCTTCTCCTCCTTACTCTTGTTTATATGCGGCGCAAAGGGATTCAAATCCAACTTGTTAAATCAAGACGTCCCTAATTTAGGGAAAACAATAAAAACTAGATCTACTCTTCTTAGTTTATGCAGAAAGCGGTGATTTTCCTTTATCTGTCTCTTTTTCTCGTTCTTGGGTTTTTATTAGGACTTTTTTCCATTCATTATACTGGGCATCAAACTTTTGTTGGGAACTTTACCGTGAATGTTGTCAGCACTGTCTCCTGCACTGTCAGCACTGATGGAATGAACGTTTCATTTGGAAGCAATTTAGAAGATGGTGAGGTTTATAACGCTACAAAAAATTATAACTATCGAACTGTCGGCACTTCTTATAATATTACCAATGATCAGACAAGCACTACCACAATGAATGTCAGCATTAAAGGAATTGATTTTATTTCTGATTCATTGGTTCTTAAGATAGGTAATCTCTCATGGGCGAGCAATGATACCTCCCCTAATGGGACTAATCTTCTCTTTCCAGGAATGGCGAATCTATCCACTAGTTATTCTTCCCTTAATCTCGCTTCTGATCTCAGCGCTGGAAGCACAGCATGGTATCGTTTTTGGATCCGTATCCCTGACAATCAACCTGGAGGTTCCTATCAAGGAAATTATACTCTTTTATGCCAAGCAAACAACCCTTAAATCTCCCTATTTCAGAGATTTTGTTCTTTTTCTTTATTTTTACTAGCTTGGCTTTTTTCATAACTATTTATATTTTACAACCTTCTCTCTCCGGCAGATATACTGCTTCTGCTACTGAGCAAACTATCGGCATTGGATTTTCAGTCACGAACATTTCCCGCGCTATTATCAACATCTCCTCTCCGCGCAATAATAAAATTTATTTCTCAAACTTAAGTTTACGCCTTAACATTACCGCAACGAATTATCAAAGCTTATGGTATCGTCTAGACACTGGACAAAACATTACCCTTTCCAGCAACCTCTCTTTATTTAACGCGACTGATGGAAACCACACCCTCTATGTTTTTGCCAACAATAGCGTGGGGCTTGAGTCAAACAAAAATGTCTCATTTACTATAAACACAACACAATTTAATATTCGATTTGAACGATTTAAACATTATAATGGCACTACCCTGCAGGATTACACATATGACCAACTAAACAATATCTCAAACTTTTCTCTTGTAATTGGTGATCTTGGCAAGATTGTTTTTCTTTCTTCATTTAACCTGACAGGGGATTTTGATAGCAATAATCTTCTTGATTTAGATCGATATATCAATATCTCCTCTAACCTCATCAGCATTAATACAAGCGCATTGTCCCATATTAACGTCCCATCAGTTCTTACATTGCATAATCTTTCATTTACTACCCCCCGTATATTGAAGGATGGTTCTGTTTGTTCTTCCTCTATTTGCTCAGACCAAAGTTATTCTGGAGGCACTCTTACTTTTCAGGTTACAGGATTCAGCACTTACACTAGTGAAGAAACTCCCACTAGCAGTACTTCTGGATCTAGTTCAGGCAGTGGGGGAGGAGGCGGAGGAGGTGGATCAACGAGCGGTACAAATACCAGCAAGACAACGCAACCTTCCCAGGACTTATTTAAAATTTCTCCAAATTATGCCAAACTTATTATAAAACAAGGAGAGACAGGCAAATCCTCGCTCCTTCTCTCTAATCCTGGAAAAGAACCTCTTGATTTTCTTCTTGAAGTTCAAGGCTCGCTTCAAGACTTCGCTACATTTCCTTCAGGCATTTCAGAATACAGCATTTCTGTCCTTCCTGGACGAGAAGTAGGCATCCCTCTTTCTGTATCAATCCCATCAGGATATGCTGTTGGTTTGTATGTCTCCCGCGTTGTTCTGCGCGCAAATGGAGCCACTAAAGAAATCCCCCTCGCTGTTGAAGTCAAACCAAAAGTCTCTCTTTTTGATGTGCAGGCAACAATTCTCCCTGAATACAAATTCGTGAAACGCGGAGACCCATTTCACGTGCAAATTAATTTATTCAACTTAAAGGGGGCAGGCAGATTCGACGTTGATATAGAATACAGGCTTGTCAACTCCTCTAATTTTACCGTTGTGCTCAGCAAAGAGGCGATCGCTATTGAAACGCAAACCTCTTTTGTGCGGCGTTTTTTTGTCCCCCCCACAATTGACCCCGGTATGTACTTCTTCTATGCCTCTCTTCATTACGCGGGAAACCAACAAATCAGCTTTGATATTTTTCAAGTAACTGACACTGACACATACTCCTCTGACGTTCTTCTGAATGTACTTTTCTTTTTCGCATTTATCCTTCTTTTGTTCTTCTTTTACCATATCGACCACCTTATTTTACACTCTTTCCACCCACATAAAAATTTGGCTGTTAAACCCTCAGGCTACACTAAATCCCCAAAATCACCTCTGCGAGTTCCTTCTTCTGACCATACTCTCGCAGAACAACTTCGTCTTTTGGAAGAAAGCTATCATTCTGGTTTAATCAGCAAACGAAGCTACCTTGCTGACAAACAATCCATTGAGCAAAGTTTGAAGCGAAAAAATAATCCATAACATTTATATTCATCTAAATTAGGCACAATATAATGGTGTTTGAAGCTTATCTTTATCAAAACCCTATTGAGCTTCTCGCTTTTTTTGTTTCTTTTTTAACGCTTTGTTATTTTACCCTTCAGTATCATTCCTCCTCTTTTTTAAGATTCTCCTCATTCACCTCCCTTTTTATGTGTTTTTCTTTTCTTTCACTCTTATTTGTTTTTTTCTACCCTCATTATGAACCCCTCTTAATTTTTGCCTCTAGAACAGCAATTACGCTCGCAGCGATTAGTCTTTTCCTTAATCTGCTTTTTTGGAAGGAGAATAGATTATGACTGATTTCACTTTTCTTTCACGTATTGCCCCCTACTTTTCTTTTTTGTTCTGGGCACTTTCTTTGCTTCTCCTTTTTCTTAAGAGGCAATCCTTTAAGCATTTTTCCCACTATTCCTGGTTTTTCTTGGTTGTGACTGTCTTTCTTTTTACCACTGCCAGCATTATCAGAATCGCCGTATCTTCTACGAACGCCACCCTCTTCGCCAGAACCCCTCTTTTAGTTGGACTTATTTTTTGGTTTGTCAGCCTCTATATCTTCAGCT
>JACRKJ010000046.1 GCA_016219825.1 Candidatus Woesearchaeota archaeon
ATAGAGTTTGTAGATTTTTACTGGATCTTTCTCTCCTTTTTTTATGAAATAAGGAATTTCTATCTGCTTTGAGATCTGCTCTAGTTGCTCTGGCGCTGCTGGACGATACACATCTAATCCGAGAGACGCAACTTTTAACCCCAGTTTCTTGTAGTATTTCGCTAATTTTCCAATGGTTGTTGTTTTTCCAGAACCATAGAGACCAACTAACATTATCTTGAATGGCTTTTTCTGTATCTCTATTTTTGCTCCTTCACCGCCTAAGAATTGGACTAGTTCATCATAGACAATTTTTATTACATATTCCCTTTGCGACATCGCAGCTGGTGGTTTTTCTTTTAGAGCGCGTTCCTTAATAGATTTTGTTAATGAGAATACCAACTGGACATTGACATCCGCCTGCAATAACGCTCTTTGGATTTCCCTTGTCAACTCATCAATTAATTTATCATCGACAAAGGCAGCTCTCGCTATTTTTGCCAATGTATTTCGCAATGACTCTGAAAGTTTCTCTAATGCCATACTTAACTTAGAGAATGATAGTTTAAAAGCTTTTACAAGCCCAATGAAGCGATGAGTTTTTCTTTTTCAAATGGTTCTAGATCTTTGTACTCCTGACCTATGCCCAAGAATAAGATTGGCTTTTTAGTAATGTAAGAAACAGAAATCGCCGCACCGCCTTTTTCATCAATATCTGCTTTAGAAAGAATAATGCCGTCTAAGTTTATCGCTTGATTAAACTCCCGCGCCTGCTCGACACAATCATTGCCTGTTATTGATTCACCGACGAATATTTTTAAATCTGGTTTCGCGACACGAACAATTTTTTCCATTTCGCGGATTAAATCCTTATTTGAATGCAACCGGCCAGCTGTGTCGATTAAGACCACGTCAATTTTCTTCGCTTCCGCATGTTTAATCGTGTCAAATGCGACCGCGGCAGCGTCACTTCCGTAATCCTGTTTAATGACTTTTACATTCAAATTTTTTCCATGCTCCTCTAATTGTTGGATAGCTGCCGCCCTGAACGTGTCTGCTGCTGCGATTACACACGATAGCTTCTGTTGTTGAAAGTGATAAACTAATTTCGCAATAGTTGTTGTTTTACCTGAGCCATTAATGCCTACTAAACAAATCACGAATGGTTTTTTCTTTTTTACTTGTGTGAGTAAATCGATTTGTGGTTGATCAAATAAACTCGTAATACTCTTTTTCAAAGATTGACTAATTGCTTCTTCAACTGCTCCACGTTTAATAGGTTTCTCGACTAATCCTTGTTTGAGATCATCTTTAATTTTTTCAATGGCTTCAACAGCGACATTATTCTCCAATAGCCCCAATTCCAACTCCCAGAAAAGTTCATTAAATTTTTCCTCTGAAATTTTTGTTGTGACAATCTTCTCTTTAATTGATGAAAAAAAACCTTTCTTTTCCCCTTTTGTTTCAGGTTCTTTGATTACTTCCTTTTGCTCTTCTCCCCTCCCAAATAGTTTATCGAAGAAACTTTTCTTTTCCTCTACCCGCTTTTCTTCAATAATCTCCTCTTTCTTCTGTTCTTGGACTTCTTGTTTAATTTCCTGAATAGTTTCTTTTTTTATCTCTAATTTTTTCTCTTCCTCTCCTGGTTTTATTTTCTTTTCTTTTTTTTGCTTTGTTTTATCTGGTCTTGCTGCTTGTTTTTCTTCCTTTTTGTCAACAGTTCTTTCTTCTGGCAGATTCTCTATATCTTCCTCTACCTTCTGCGAGAACATGCCAACGACATTCTTGATCTTTTCTTTTAATAATTTGAACATATAACCTAGACCAAAGCATCTTTTAAAAAGTTATTGGAGCTCTTTGTAGAACTTATATGCATGATTATGCTCACCATGCTCAATCAGCTTTCGCAACGTCACCAATTTTTCCTCCGCTTTTCGATAATTGCGCACAAGCTCTTTTTGCGTTTCCGGCGCCCTTTTATGAGTTAATAATCTCTGGATCGCCAATGATTTCAATAATTCCTTGAGTTTGTAATAAATTTGGACACGGGTTTCCTGCTTTAAGAACCCCATAACCTTATGGGCAAGCAAGATCAATTCCGCGTATTCTTTCAACGCATCGTTTATTTTGCTTTTTTCCATTAACATAGAAACGCGTTTGTATTTTTCATGAAAATGCTTAATGCGCGCCTTATAATTATAGACATTTAAGAAAAATTCATATTTTTTATTCGCATACTCTAATAATACTATAATATCCGGCGTTGCCTCTTCTGCGCTCAGCTCAAACGCGAGGTTATGCAAAGAGAGCAATTCATTCCGCAAACCATCTAAATTTCCCATTTCAGCCAATGCGTAGGCTTCATTGACTCGTAAATAGACGCTTAGCTCCTTATAGAATAAGAATACTTTCTTTTGCAGCCATTTTTCCTGGAATAGATCTATTTTCTTTGTTTCTTTATCCAGCGTCAAATACAGCTCTATCGCTTCATGAAATTTCTTTTCGCTGAGAAGACTATCTCCCCGCTTCACTAATTGCCTTATTTTTTCAGTCTGTTTTTCGCCCATCTTTTTATTTCTTCGTTTCCCTGCTTAAAAAACTTTCCTGTTGGACCACAAGCATCGTCGCGTAGGATCCTTTAGGCAATGTAAATTCGACAAACGGTTTTTCGTATTTCCAGTCTTTCACATCCACAAAAACCTGCCGTTCTGTATTAACTGGGAGGATTTCTGGAAACGAACGGAGAATGAATTGATTTTTCGTTATGCCTGCTTCAGCCAGCGCTTCTTTTAATATCTCCGCATATGGATGAGCTTCTATATCTGTGTCAAAACTGATTAAAGGAATAGTGAAATTTTCTTTTCTTTTTTGTATAAATACACGTTCTTCATATTGGACAGCGTTTTTTTCTTTTTGTAATATTCTCACTACGGTTTTATTCCATATTCTTGCTTGAACCGCATGCAAATACAAAGACAATATTTTTTTATCTATCTTTTTCAACGCCCCAATATAATCTGCTGGATATTTTTGCAAGGATACATTTATTTTTTCATGATTTATCAACGCGCACGCTTTTTTCCAGTCTTTTTCCAGCATCGCTTTTCCTATTTCATAATTATTCGCGCTAAACCGCTGCTCGCCAAAATAGTTTACAAGAAAATCTGTTCTTGGCAATTCAAACTCCAATTTAATCTTAAAATGGTTTCCTGTTAAATCCCCCAGATGAATTGGATTTTTTCCTGTCCCCACAACTTCTAATGTTATGTCCTTTATTTTTATACGCTCAATCTGCTCTTTTTTCGCATGCGTTATAGAAATATACTGAGTGGTTACTGCTTGCTTGTCTTTTGCGCCGGCAAAGCTGAAATATTTTTTTGGAAGATGGAGTATTTCCGCTAGCTGTTCAATCATACTTATCGTATTCCATCCTTTTTTTGTCGCCTTGACATAGAGATACTGCCCCGGCTCAAAGATTAATTGGATCTGCTCTTCCACAATAAAATCTTCAGGAGTTTGCTTGATGTCCATCCTAAAGATTTAAATAACCACAACTTCTTATTGTTTTGTATGCCAAAAGTATTGGTGATTTTAGATGGTATCGGGGATCTGCCCTGCAAAAGCTTAGATGGAAAAACGCCTTTAGACGCTGCAAACACACCAAACCTAGACGCATTAGCGAAACAAAGCAATTTTGGCATTGTAACGACTGTTGATGAAACTATCGCGCCAGAGAGCGATGTCGCTGTTACAGCATTATTGGGATATGACCCGTTCAAATTATATCCTGGACGAGGGCCATTAGAGGCATATGGGGCGCATGTTCAGTTTAAACCTGGCGATCTTATCCTACGGACGAATTTCGCGACCATTAATGATCAGAAACATATTCTTGACAGACGAGCTGGGAGAAGCTTGACCACAGAACAGGCACAAGCGCTTGCAGCATCAATCAATAAATCTGTCCGGTTAGATGTTCCGTTCTCTTTTATTCCAACTGTTGAGCATCGAGGATTGGTTCTTTTTCGCGGAGATTTTTCAAGCAATATTACTAATGTTGATCCTGCGTATATCAAAGAAGGAAACTTCGGCGTTGTCGATCCCAATTCAGGAGACCAGTTATTAGAATGCCACCCTTTAGACCAAGACAGCAAGTCAAAAAAGAGCGCAAGAATTGTCAATGAGTTTGTGCAGCAGGCAATACGCGTCTTGCGAGAACATCCTGTTAACCAAGCGCGCATCAAGAAAAAACTTCTGCCTGCAAACATTGTTCTTCCCCGCGACGCCGGAACAAGACTTCCAACATTCTCTCCCCAACGTGAAGGGTGGGCTGCTGTCGTGAATATGCCTTTAGAAACAGGCATCGCAAAATTAGCAGGCATGCAGATCTTACCATTTATCCAAGCACCGATGAAATCAAAAGACCCATACAAACATTTATACGCCAATTTAAAATTAACCTTGAAGGCGAGCAAGACCGCGCTGCAAGAAGGAAAATTTCCAGCATATTATATCCACATTAAAGAGACTGACATTCCAGGCCATGACAATAATCCCGAAGAGAAAAAAGAGATGATTGAATTGGTAGATAAAGAACTGTTTAAAATTCTCCGAAAAATGGAGCATTTAGAGCTTATTGTTACTGGAGACCACAGCACGCCTTGTGCATTACAACGGCATTCCAATGACCCTGTCCCATTATTATGGCTTGGACAAGAAAAGAAAATAGATGATGTGCAACGATTTACTGAAAAAGAAGCACGAGAAGGATTTTTAGGGAAGCTTTCTGGGAAAGACATATTGCAAAAAACAGGCTTTATCTAATTCCAAATCTTTAAATGTTTTGGCTTCTCTTGTTTTTTCATGGCTGATAAAGACAGTTTGATTACGTATGAAACCCTCTATGAATTATTGCGTATAGAACAGAATCATGCAGATATCCAAAAGTTAGATCCAACATTTTATTCAAGCGTAGTGAAATATTTAGGGGAAAAGCGCAAAATCTTAAGCAGCCAGGAAGGAAAAGAGAGTATCTTTACTTCTGAAAACGTCGTTAAGACTCGAAAGCAAGTTGAGAACATTCAAAAGATCTTAAAAGAACTTCATGAGAAACGAGAAAATAAAATCGTGCAGTCTGCCTTACTTGTCGCGCGAACGCTTGGAAAACTCCAAGAAATTGAAGGATTACTGCCAGAAGAAAAAGAGTTTTACGAGAGTTTGGTTTCTTTTTTCGCCGAATTTCGGACTGGCGTCTTAGAACGGCTGCTTGCCGCGCAGACACCGCAACTTGTATTGGGACCGAAAACAATAAAAAGCCAGGAGAAAGGTCAAGAACAGAAATTGGTCAAGTTTCTGCATCCAGTACCCCAATTTGTCGGGGAAGATCTGCAGGTTTATGGCCCTTTTGACTTGGATGATGTGGCTTCCTTACCTGGTCGTGTCTCCGAGGTTTTACTCAAAAACAAACGCGCTGAAGAACTATGAAAATGCCTAAAGTAACCCATCGTTATTGCCCTTGGTGCAATAAAGCTACTGAGCAAAAAATTGAAAGCTATAAGAGCGGAGGCAAAAGAGGCTCATTAACTCATGGATCCATCGCTCGCGCGCGAAAACGAGGGCAAGGACGAGGCGTTGGGAATAGAGGAAAATGGGGTTCTAAACCCGCGATCAGCAAATTCAAACGCACTGGCGCGAAATCCAGCAAAAAAACCACGTTACAGTATGTCTGCAAAGTCTGCGGAAAAGCATTGCAACAGTACAAAGGCTTTCGAGCCAAGAAGGTAGAATTCATATGAAACAACGACTCAATCATAGCAGCTTCTGCAAGATTAAATGCGAAAAATGCAAGAACGAACAATTGGTTTTCAGCAATGCGACGACGGAGGTTGTCTGTCTCGTCTGCGGGGAAATACTCGCTTCACCCACTGGCGGCGTCGCCGCATTCCGGTCACAACCTCTTGAACAACATTAACGCTTTCTAGAAGCTTTTATAAACTTCTTGCCTTTTCTCTTTCTTATGTTTTACAAGAAATCCACACCTCCAGAAATAGGTGAATTAGTTTTGTGTACTGTTAAAAGAATTTTATATCATTCTGTGTTTGTTGGTTTGGATGAATATGAAGGCAAAGAAGGGATGATCCATATTTCTGAAATCGCTCCTGGCAGGATCCGTAATTTACGCGACTATGTGAAAGAAGGAAAGAGAGTTGTCTGCAAGGTTCTGGATATTAATCCACAAACAAAGAATATTGATCTTTCTCTACGACGCGTCGGCACCGGCCAGATGGTGCAGAAAATTAATCTGTATAAACAAGAAGAAAAAGCTGAGAAATTATTACAACTTGCAGCGAAAGAAGCTGGATTAACGTTACAACAAGCTTATCTTGGGTTTGGAACGCCTGCTATCGTAAAATATGGCAGCTTACATATTGGTTTTCAGCACATTGTGGCTGATGGTAAAAAGGCTGTTGAAGACTTTCCAGCATCCGCTTCATTTAAAGACATTCTTGTCAAGACTATCCAAGAGAAAATTAAGCCTGTTGAAATAAGCGTTACTGGTATTTTAAGTTTGAAAACTACGAAACCAAATGGCATTGATGACGTGAAAGAGATTTTACTAGATTTGGAAAAAGCACATGCGCATGTGAGTTATTTGGGAGCACCAAAATATAAGATTACAGTCATTTCTACAGATTATAAACTCGCTGAGAACCAATTGAAGAACTTATCTGAGAAAGCGATCAACCTTATAAAGAAAAAGGGCGGAGAAGGGGAGTTTTTGAAAAGTGCCAGCTAAAGAGATTTTACGCTGCGTTCTTTGTGGGAAGTATACACTGCAAGAATTTTGCTCCTGTAGTGGGAAAACTCTTTCTCCAAAACCAGCTAAATGGAGTCCGGCTGATAAATATTCTTCATACAGAATCAAATATAGAAAACAACAAGAAGAGGTTTAGAATTCCCCTAAATATTTTTGCTTTGTTACTTTTGCTGACTGCTCTTTTGTCAATACAATCTCCCCATAAACCCCGTCATATCCTGGTTTAATGTTTAATTTATGCTCCCGGTTCAGAAGGATAACATCTACTAATTTCTCATCCACTGTTTTTTTAAGATCCTCAAACGGGGCATTTAAAAGAATATTATATTCATTTTTATGGTTTTTAATTAAATTGTTATATACTTCCCATACTTTCTTCCCATCTAATTGTTTTATTTGATACACTGCCGCGATTAATTCCGTTAACGGGATTACTTCCTCATACTGTGGAACGTTCTTTGGCTCTTTTCTGTCTGCCAACTCCTCGATTCTATACGCGACGCCGATTGTTAATGGATTTTTACAGACTGGGCAGATTCCTTTTAATTTTTTTGTTTCTGCTGGATCGAGAGCAACATTACAGGCACGATGGCCATCGATATGATATTTGCCGTATTCTGGATTCGCTTCTATTGTGCCTTTCAACCCTTTTCCTGTTCTAATCGCATTTAGAATCGCTTTGTAGCTTATTTCCGCATCAAACATCGTCGCCTCCCTTCCTAATCTCCATGGATGGGAAGAATGCGGATCTGAAAAAGAAACGAGATTATACTTATCTAAACTTGAAACCCTTCGATTCATTGGTGGATCTGAAGAAATTCCTGTTTCTATCGCGTGAATGTATTTTGCTCGGTCTTCAAAACATTCCTCTACAGAATTAAAACCAGATTTACTTCCGAAAATAGCCATCCAGGATGTCCATGCGTGCGCTGGAATAATCTCAATATCTGGAGAAACAGAACGCATCATGTCGACAAATTCTATACTATTAATACCAAAAATCGGCCTTCCATCATAATCTAACCTTCCCCGTTTCAATAACATATCACGGACTTGTATAACGATTTCTTTATTTGGGAATAATAAAACGTGATGGATTCTTCTTCCCTTCCCGTTATGCGTATACATCAATGAAATCTCTGTCTGCCACAAAAAGGGAAATTTTGTTTTAGACCATACTATTCCTTTTTCATCTTCTGTTAATGTTTTTGTAATTTGATCAAACCATTTTGGATGGAGACAATCACCTGTTCCAAGAATATCCAATCCTTTTATTTTCGCGCCAGCCTCTAATTTTTCCAATGTCGTATTTCTGCTGCACGCCTGCGCATAGGGTCCGTGAATATGAAAATCACCAATAAAATCCATTATGATGCTATCTCTTTTTTGTTTATAAAACTATTTAGAATTTACGCTGCTACCAATGCAGGTATCCAAACGCTGAACTGTATGGCCTTTTTTGTTTATAAAACTATTTAGAATCTGTGTGGGGCTTTCCCCACAGCTCTGCTGTGGAAGCATAAGCCATATAGTCTAGGAGTTCTTTGTTTTGGCTTATGCAGTATGCGTGTCATAAGGTGTACATGATTAAGTATCATCTCATTTTTGTGGTGA
>JACRKJ010000048.1 GCA_016219825.1 Candidatus Woesearchaeota archaeon
GCTATCTTGTATAACCTCAGTCTGGTTATACAACCAGATTTTCAACTGAGCCCCTTTTTAAATAACCTTTATAAACTTTCGTTTCTTTTGATTTTTATTATTGGTGCTGTCATGGTGAAGAAAGAGCTTAAAATCGTCAATATTGTCGCTTCTACCAGTTTAGAACATGATATCCCATTGATTAAATTAGCAGAGAAACTGCCTAATACAGAATATAACCCAGAACAATTTCCAGGCCTTGTTATGAGAATCAGAGAACCAAAAACTTCCGCTCTGATCTTTGGATCTGGAAATGTGGTCTGCACCGGCGCACGCTCTATGCAGAAATTACGGGAAAGCATCAAACAGATTATTAAGAATGTAGAAAAAATCGGCATTAAGATCACTGTCCAGCCCCGCGTCAACGTCCAGAACATGGTCGCTGCAGGCAATATTGGGATGGATTTGAACTTAAACTCTTTAGCAATGGAATTAGAGAATACTGAATATGAACCAGAACAATTTCCAGGACTTGTGTATAAACTTCCCGGAACTAGAGCCACATTTTTATTATTCAGCAATGGAAAAATTGTCTGCACTGGAACGCGAAGCGAGCCAAAACTGAGAGAAGCCTTAGACCTCCTTATTAAAAATCTGCTTGAGCTGAAAAAACCACAGCCTGCCCAGTAATTTCTGCATATCTTTCTATCTTGTCTAAAGAATATATATGTTCGCGGGACAAAACCTTTTTAAGCCCTGTTCGCAGTTTGTTCTTTACTCTAAAGAGGCACATGGAATCCCAAGACCTTATTGAACAGTTTAAGGAATTTATTGAGTTGCACCATAGTAATCATCTTCATGAACTTATCCGACAAGAAAAGAAATCCCTCACTATTGATTTTCAAGAGCTTGTTTCTACACATCTTGACCTTGGCAATGCGCTTCTTAAGGATCCTGAAGATGTAACTCGCGCTGCTGAACTCGCTTTAGAACAATTTGACCTTCCTCAAGGACATCAATTAAAATCTGTTCGTTTCCGCAATCTGCCAAAAGGACAATTTGTACGCATCGCGAATATCAGAAGTGAGCATCTGAACAAATTTTTATGGGTTGAAGGCGTTGTTCGGCAAGCGTCTGATGTGCGACCCCAGGTGACGAGCGCAAGATTTGAATGCGGCGGATGCGGGAACACTCTTTCTTTATTACAGATTGACACAAAATTCCGGGAGCCTAACCGGTGCAGCTGCGGATGGAGGGGAAAATTCAATTTGCTGAGCAAAGAATTGGTTGATGTGCAACATTTGAAAATTGAAGAGGCTCCAGAAAGTTTGGAAGGAGGAGAACAGCCAAAACGGTTAAGCGTTTTTGTGAAAGAGGATTTAGTTGATCCAAAAATGGAAAAGAGAACAGCACCTGGAAGCAAGATCAATATCTATGGCGTTGTGAAAGAAGTCCCGATTCCATTGAAGACCGGAGCGCAATCCACCCGTTTTGACCTTATTTTAGAAGCGAACAATATTGAGCCTGTGCAAGAAGATTATTCTGACATCACTATTTCACGAGAGGAAGAACAGCAGATTATAGCTCTCGCTCAAGACCCAAAACTTTTTGAAAAATTTACGCAGGCAATCGCCCCTAGCGTGTATGGGTATGAGAAGATCAAGGAAGCTTTAGTTTTACAACTTGTCGGCGCCGCCCGCAGAGTGAAAGGCGACGCAACAGTCATGAGGGGTGATATCCACATTTTACTTATTGGGGATCCTGGAAGCGCTAAGTCAACTTTACTTACTTTCGTTGCGAAAGCTGCGCCGAAAGCACGATTTGTCGCTGGCACTTCCGCTTCTGGCGCTGGTTTGACTGCATCTGTCGTGAAGGATGAATTTTTACGCGGCTGGGCATTGGAAGCTGGAGCCATGGTCTTAGCGAATAAAGGAATTTTGTGCGCTGATGAAATTGATAAAATGGGTGAAGATGACCGGGCAGCATTGCACAGCGCAATGGAACAGCAAGTTGTCACTATTAGTAAGGCGAATATTCAAGCAACACTCAGCGCACAAACAACGATGCTTGCAGCAGCAAACCCAAAACTTGGACGATTTGACCCATATTCACCATTAGCCAGCCAGATTGATCTGCCACCCACACTTATCAATCGCTTTGACCTTATTTTTCCTATTCGAGATATCCCTAATAAGGAGAAAGATGAGAAAATTGCCCTGCATGTCTTAGAAACATCGCATCAGACTGAAACTTACGCTACTGAAGTGAGCGTTGAATTTTTACGCAAATACGTCGCGTATGTGAAGCAGAAGATTTTTCCTACGATGACCAAACAAGCAATCAATGAGATCAAGGATTTTTATGTGAGCTTGAGAAATTCCGCGCAGGCTGAAGAAGGGGGAGTGAAGCCTATCCCTATTTCCGCCCGCCAATTAGAAGCACTGATTCGTTTGAGCGAGGCTTCCGCCAGACTACGGTTAGATAACAAAGTAACACGAGAAGACGCGAGAAGAGCTATCGACTTACTGCGCTATTGCTTAATGCAAGTCGGAATTGATCCTGAGACTGGGCAAATAGACATTGATAGAATCACTACAGGGATCAGCGCTTCGGCACGAAGCAAGATTTTACTTGTCAAGGATCTTATCGCACAACTTGAAAGCAAGGGTATAAAAACAATCGCTTTACAGGATCTTATCGCTGAAGCACATACACATGGGCTTGAAGAAAGCAAGGTAGAAGAAGCAATTGAACAACTGCGCAAGTCAGGAGATATTTTTGAACCTAAAAAAGGGTATATCCAACGGATTTAACCATGATTTTTCCACCACGCGCTATTACCACTAAACTTTGGATCAGCCATTTATATTCCATCCAAAAATCTCCTACTGAGACAAACCTCTTTTTATTTCGAAATAAACCAGTCTTACGCATCAATCTTATTGGGCTTATAATTGAAACACATATTAACCCCGCAAAGACTTACGCAAGCATTACGATTGATGATGGAAGCGGCAGCATTACTGTTAAAGCATGGAATGAAGACGCAGCTTCTCTTTTAGGGTATGCTGTTGGAGATCTTGCTTTAGTTATTGGGAGGTTCAGAGATGGGCAACCGCCGTATCTGCTTTCTGAAGTTGTCCGCAAGCTTTCCCCTGCTTGGCTGCAGTACCGCAAGTTGGAATTAACCCAACTTTATGGAAACGCACCAGCTGTTTTACAATCTAGCTCCCCCTCACTACAACAAACACAACGTTCCAGCCATGAAGATGAGGAACCTTCGTTCGTGGTTGTTGAAGAAAAGATCGATGAAACTCCTGCAGCTCCCACAAGCAAACGATCTGTTGTCGCGCAATTAATTGAGACGCTGAATTCAGGGGACGGGGCAGATTATAGCCTTGTTGTGCAGCAGTCTGGATTAAGCGAGCAAGAAGCTGAGCACGTTATTCAAGAATTGATTAAAGATGGAGAAGTGTTCCAAAATAAACCTGGGAAACTGTGCAGCCTTTAATCTTTTCACAAGCTTTAAAAGGATTGTCTCTTTACTTCTTTTTATGAAAACATATGAACAAATGCTGGATGAAGCTTTGAAAAATCTTCCTGAGACTTCCATCGCTACACAACGTTTTGAAATTCCAAAAGCAAAAGGATTTTTGCAGGGGAATAAAACGGTTGTTACTAATTTTAAAGAGATTGTGGACGCTTTCCGAAGAGATGCCCAGCATTTTTTGAAATACTTATTAAAGGAATTAGCCTCGCCTGGCATTTTAGACGGGCCACGTTTAGTCCTTGGAAGGAAAGTCAGCTCTAGCCTTATTAATGCTAAAATCAAGCACTACGCAGATCATTTCGTTTTATGCTCTACATGCGGAAAACCAGATACGCAAGTGATTATGAAAGGAGACTCTGTTTATCTGAAATGCGCCGCTTGCGGTGCCCAGAAACCAGTTAAATTATAAAATGTACTGCAAATCCCATCAGCAAGGAACGCAGGTTTTGCTTGCTGTTTGTGATGAAGACCTGCTTGGAAAAACATTCACTAATAAAAATGGATTAAAACTTGTTGTTTCCCCGCACTTTTATAAGGGAGAGCGTTTAACACCTGAACAAGCCACTGAAAAATTAAAGATAGCTCAAAATGCGAATCTTGCCGGCGAGGAAAGTGTTTCACTTGCTTTATCTTTGCATCTTCTTGATCCTAAAAATATTCTTTATTTTGGAGATGCGCCCCATGCGCTTATTGTCCACCTATGAAAGCAGAACAACACTCAGAGTATTATGAAGCTATTTTGCAAATACGTCCAGCGAAAAAAGAATTTCTTCTTTTCATTGAAGAAGAACTTGGAAGAAGAACTGACGTGAAAATCGCGAAAGAAGTTCCGCTGAAGACGGGTATTGACTTGTATTTGAGCTCGAGACAATTCGCGTGGGCGCTGGGGCAGAAATTGAAAAAGCGTTTTCGAGGAACATTAACTGTTTCTAGAACACTTCATACAATCCATCGGATGACCAGCAAGGAATTGTACCGTTCTACCATTCTCTTTCGCGCTGATTATAGTTAGCGACATAAATAGTGCATAAAGTTCTGCGTAAAAATATGTTCGTTCCAAAAACCTTCCAGAACGATTTGCATTGAATCAAGATTTATAAAATGCTGTGATTTTGTCACAGCATTTTTTGTTACTTTCCAGC
>JACRKJ010000047.1 GCA_016219825.1 Candidatus Woesearchaeota archaeon
CTTCACCACAAAAATGAGATGATACTTAATCATGTACACCTTATGACACGCATACTGCATAAGCCAAAACAAAGAACTCCTAGACTATATGGCTTATGCTTCCACAGCAGAGCTGTGGGGAAAGCCCCACACAGATTCTATGTATGGGATCTATTGGACAAGTAAATGTTGATCCTGTGGGAACGATTAATCTCGTTGTGAAAAAATAGTAATTTTTTTAAATGATAGACGGGCTGGAGGGGATTTGAACCCCCGACCTGCTGATTAAGAGTCAGCTGCTACTACCAAGCTGAGCTACCAGCCCACTAGACTTGGATCTTTTGTTTGTCTTTTAAAGGCTTTCGTTGGAATACTTTCTGAGAATGTATCCTGCAATACTATCGCGGAAACACTGTTTCCGCACCTTCCTTATACGCGCAATGGGGCTTCTTCTTTTTTCATAAACCCTTGCAAAGATTTTTGCCCGAAACAGACTGTCTGAAAATCGCAATACCTGCACCAAACCCCTAAATTTTTTGGATACGCACCTATATCTTCGCTTGCTGTCCCTTTGTGCACTGACGCGCATTCTTTTTTCACATCTTCCAATAATGCCTCATTTACATCCATAAATTTCTCTTCGTTGTGCCTTAAGAAATACAACCCTACTTTTTGCGGAGCAACCCCAAATTTTTCCTTGTATAACAACCCATAAATCGCCAGCTGTCTTTTGTATTCTTCAGTCATGTCAGCTTTTCTCGATGTTTTGTAATCTAAAATCAATACTTCCCCATTCCGCTTATGGATCGCGTCGATGTACCCCTGGATTTGATGTTTCTCAGATAAAATATAGACCTCGCTTTCCGGCTTCCATTTATTGAACGCCTGCTGAAACGAACTTGACATCAATTCTTTTTTCACCCTTTGAATAAATAATTCTGAGAAATTCTGCAGCATCGCCAAACTGTCCTCATAATATTTCCTGATCGTGATTTTCTCCTCCTGGACTTCCTTTAATTCTGGAATCGCCGCGACCCATGCCTTGCTGAAACAACCAAACAAATGAATCTTGCATTTTTCCTCAAAGTTCAGTTCATTGACCTGCTCTAAATTCATATTAAAGAATTCCTCCAACGCAGCATGCACAACTTGGCCGTTAATTGCGGCTATTCCTTTTTTTTCAGGCAGCTCTAGTTTATATTTATAAAAATATTTTCTCCGGCACTGCTTGAACATGCTGATGCTATGGGCAGACTCAACTCGTGTCATCTCTTTTCCTTTTTCTTGAATTGTTCTTGCTTTTATATAGATTATGCCTTTTTATTGGCTATTTTCGGACTGACGATGAACCCACCTGCTTGCAATGTCCAAAGCTTTTTGTATAGACTGGAGTTCTTTTTGACTAATTCCGCGTGTGTTCCTTGCTCAATGATCTTTCCCTTATCAATAACAATGATCCTATCCATCTTTCTAATTGTGGATAACCTGTGCGCGATCACGATGGTTGTTTTATTTTTCATGAGTTTTTCTAACGCGTCTTGAATCAATGCTTCTGAATGTGAATCTAAGCTTGATGTTGCTTCATCCAAAACTAAAATCGGCGCATTTTTCAACATAGCCCTGGCGATCGCGACACGCTGGCGCTCCCCACCAGATAGTTTAATTCCACGTTCTCCGACATAGGTATTGTATCTTTTGGATAAATGATTGATAAATTCATCGCAGTGCGCTAACCGCGCCGCCTGATGCACTTCATTGTCTGACGCGTTTTTTCTTCCATACCGAATATTTTCTAAAAGCGTCCTATGGAATAATACCGGGTCTTGGGGGACTAAACTTAAACTTTTTCTTAATGAACTTTGCGTGACTTTTGCGATGTCTTGGTTATCAATGAGGATCTTTCCTTCTTTTAAATTATAAAAGCGGAAGAGCAGCCGAACAAATGTTGATTTTCCAGCTCCTGAAGGCCCAATCAACGCTATTTTCTCTCCTGGTTTGACCTTCATCGAAACACCCTTTAAGACTGACTTTTGGTTTTGGAAATGAAATTGCACATTTTTAAATTCAATCTCCCCCTTCGTTACTTTGATTGGATTGCTTCCCGGCATATCTTGAATTTCATGTGGAAGATTCAGGATGTTAACCATCTCTTTCGCGTCCCCAATACTTTCATAAATATCCCGAATAACCCTTCCAAACTCCCACAGTTTGATGAGAATTGAATCAAGATAACTCTGCAGCAAGACAATTGTTCCAATAGTTATCAATCCAAATCCCCAGTAATAAATTGAAAGATAAATTAAAACAAACTCAATGAGGAGAAACAACGCTGTCTGCACTAATTCAATGGTCGATCCAATGTACTCCGCTGTTCTTGAACGCTTCGCATGCTCTTCAGTGACCCTATTGTATCTTTGTGTTTCCTCGGCATGGCCTGTGAACAGCTGAATCGTGCTATGATTCGTTATCGCGTCCGCGAGCACCGCTGTTGTCTGTGAATCTTTTTCCGCGCGGATTTCATCGTATTTTAATTTCCAGAACGAGAGATAATTAGTTAGCGACATAAATAGTGCATAAAGTTCTGCGTAAAAATATGTTCGTTCCAAAAACCTTCCAGAACGATTTGCATTGAATCAAGATTTATAAAATGCTGTGATTTTGTCACAGCATTTTTTGTTACTTTCCAGC
>JACRKJ010000049.1 GCA_016219825.1 Candidatus Woesearchaeota archaeon
ATCCCCATTCAATCTGGTTTGCTAATTTTGTGATATAGGGGGTTAAAGCCCCGTAATTCGCGCCAGATGTTTTCACATGTAAAATAGCTTGCGGGATAGTGACGCCGGATCGTACAGTCTCAACAAGTGTTCGGACAAACTCTAAAAATTTGACTTCCATTTCTTTTTGCAGTTTATTCTCATCAAAAAAATCTGTAATAAACGGGAGGCTGCCGATAAATGCGGCGATGACAATAATCGGGCTGAAGTACCATTTGCTTGGCCCAAACGCGCCTGTAAAATTGAAGAAGAAAATAAAATCCAGTGCAATGAAAAGCACCGCTGTTCCCAGCGCGGCATAATGCTTTAGTGTAAGTTCAAGGCGGAAGCTCATAGGTTTGCTGATTGGTTTTTAAGGAAAAACATGAATCCAATATTCAAGATAGGCAGCGCGACTAAAATGCCGAGCTGCGAAATGAAGTTAATGCTCAGCCCCGCGATTTGCCCTCCAATAGTGTTCATAATCGCGAGGGTAATAACCATCAATAACGGGGCGGCAATCAAGATAGCGGTGTACACTTCTGAGAAAGTGGCCAGCGCTTCAACTTCCTTTTTTCTATCTAAGCGGTAGGTGTTCAGCGCGTCTTCAGCTTTCTCTTTCAGATAGCCTTTCAAATCGCCTCCAGTTTCAATAGTGGAAACCATGCCGTTCAATAATTCTTTTAGCTCAGGGCTGGGAGTAGTAATCGCGACATTTCTCAGTGCGTTTGAGAGATTATACCCGAATAAATTGACATAATTCAATAATTTTCGAACTTCTTTTTTCAATTCAGGGTATTCCTCAGATTCAACAAGCAATTCAAAGATGCTGATAGGGTGCGCTCCGCTTCCAGCGACAGCGCTCATATGGATCAACGCGAAAGGTAAATCATTTTTAATTAGTTTTTGCCTGTCTCCAATCAAACTTCCAGGATAAAAATAAAACGCGACCATTGTTAATGGCACTGCTAAAATCGCTGCGGCAAAAACAAGGATCCAGCTGAACTGAAACGCCAAGTTCAATACAACAAATAACACAATCGAGAGCGGCAACGCAAGGATTCCAAAAAACAGCGTCATGCTGACGTAGCTTCTTGATAAGATGGGCATGTTCACTTTCTGAAATTGGTCAAAAAGCGGCTGGAATAATTTAGGATATTTCTTGATAAGCTGGTCAGCGTACTTTTTCATGTATTTATTGGAAGTGGCGCCCCATTCATTTGGCTTGTAGATGGTATAATCTGCTTTCTTGATTTCTTTTGGTCCTTTTCCTTTCGCTTTTAGTTTCTGCAGGGCTACAAAATCGTCAAGTTCAGCGTAGCTGATTTTTAATTCTTGGATGAATTCATTTTTTTCTTGGAGAGAGAGATTCTTGAATTTCTGGGAGGTAAAACTTGGAGAGAGGATTGGTTTGGGCGCTGGATTTGAGGGAAGAGGTTGTGGTGCGGGCAGAGGCGTGAAAGGCAGCGGTCCGGTTTTCAGAGCAGGCGCAGAAGGAAGCGGTTTAGGGGTAACTTGTTTTAATTCCGCAACAGGAACTGATTGTATCGTTTGGAAAATAAAACCGCTCTCTTGTTCAATCTGTTGTAGGATTTCTTTGATTTTCTGGTTATAGGTTTGAAGAACGTGCTGCTGCGGGTTTTTCTTCTTCTCAGCTTGATACGTTTTTAATTCTTCAACAGCGATAGAGATCTTCTTTGCGTGGTCAACAAGGCTAGCCAAGCTGTTCCTCTCCTGCTAATTTTTTAATCGCAGTGAGAAGAAAGAGGATTTGGCTTTTCAGCGCCGCAAGTTCTTTGCTCGTTGGATTGTTCGCTGCGATTTGATCGTAATGTCTGCAGACTTCTGCGAGGATATCCGCGTTTTGCTTTAACATCATTAAGCTCATTTGATAATCCCAAACCGTTTCAAAACATCTTTTGGCTCTTTGTAATATTCATGGATCGCTTTCTGGACGTCTTTATAGCCAGTGATTCCTCTTCGCACCATTTCTTTCAATAAGGCTGTGCGTAGTCGAAACTCATTCAAGACTTGTTCTTTTGTTAATCCATAATGTTCGGAAATTGTGTTAAACACTCTGCTGTTTGGGTTGAATTTGAAGGTGTCTGTCGCAGGCTCCCACTTAAACACATTGTTCGTCGTGACTTTTCCTCCTTCATTCACTTCCTTTACATCAACGATTTCATCAACGCTCGCCACTTTTCTGACTTCTTTTCCTTTGATTCTGGTTTGCTGCATAACCACAACAGCCGCTAACGACATAACTAAAGATCCAGAGAGATTAATGGGGTTTGTCTGCAGTCTTCGTACTAATGTCTCAACATTTTCTGCGTGCATCGTGGCTGTAGATGGATGTCCAGACGCCATTGCCTGGAATAAGACATACGCTTCAGCGCCTCGCACTTCTCCCACAATAATATAATCTGGACGTTGTCGAAAACTCGCTTTCAATAGATCAAATAGGCTCACTTCACCGTATTTGACGCCGAGTAAATTCGTTAATCCAACACCCGCTCTCGAAACGCTTGGCAGCCAGTTCTCATGTTCTAATTGTAGTTCTCGTGTATCTTCAATCGAGACAATTCTTGCTTGGGGCGGGATAAAAAATGCTAAGCTGTTGAGGATCGTGGTCTTTCCTGTGCCAGTTCCGCCGATGACCATAAAACTGTTTTCATATTCAATCAGCATCCAAATATATGCTAAAATATCTGGAATGATGGAATTTTTCTGGATAAGCACAAGCGGCCCCCATGGTTCAGACGTGAACTTCCTCACAGTAAAAGTTGGTCCCTTCGAAGAAACATCGGTGGTATAGGTCGCATTGACACGACTACCATTGGGAAGACTTCCATCGAGTAATGGTTCAGCGTAGCTGACATACTTCCCGCATTTCTGCGCTAATTTTTCTACAAAAGAAGCGAGCGAATGGATGTCTTTGTACACTAAGCTTGTCCGCACATTTCGAAACTTGCGATGTACAAGATACACCGGTGAATTAACCCCGTTGCATTCAATATCCTCAATATAATAATCGTTCATGAGCGGCTCTAAATCATTTAAGCCGACAAAATCACGATAGATATAATACATAATCTTTAGATACGACTCCATGGTTAACTCAATGGCGAATTCCGTCAGCAAGATGCGGATATTTTTTTCTAAATAAATGAGGACAGTTTTTCTGTCTTTCACGCTGATAAAGCTTAAATTGATTAATTCCTTGATGCCTTCTTCTAATAAGTCAAGCACTTCTTTTTGATTCGCGTCTAATGCTGGCTCTTCAATCTCATAGACCATCTCTGTATTAGCGTTATCCCAATAGATGTGCGCGAAAGAATAAGGGGGAATCAAAGGATAACGTACATCCACTTTGGCAACATCTGGAAAATCAGGAATTTTCTGGATCTCTTGGGTTGTATCGATCTGAAAGAGGGGTTTTTCTTCTTTTTCAATTGCTTTGACTCCGGTCTGGATAACTGCGGCAGAGTTCTTCTGCGTAGGGGAAACTGGTGCTGGTGGGGGTGCTGGAGCAGCAGCAAACAGCGCAAGAACGTTGAATAAACTAAATAAAAGCAATGATTCTAGGACTAGCATCGTTCCTCTTTTTTCTCCAAGCAAATCTTACGTCTGAAGGAATATAAACATTTCGGTAAATGCGGTTTTATCGTTCAAGAATCTCGATCTGGACTTTTGCCCCATTTGGCTGAGGGGGTGTTGGTATTCCTTTATTGCGGATGACTACATCAACTCTGCCTGTGATTGTTTTAGAAGCTTTGGTAAAAATAAGGTCAAGCAGTTTATCATACGAAAGTTCTAAATGTGTTTTATAAGTGCCAACCTGCGCTCCTTTTTGGACAATGATCTTGACATTGCCCTCATGTAATGGAACGCATGCCGTAATGTCCTTTTCTGTGCATGGCTCTGCTAAGAGGGATTTACCAACATATTCCCAATAGATACTTTCTTTATCCTGGTCGATATGAAATTCTCCTTTTCTGACATCAAGGGTTAATGGCCGCTGGCTTCCAGGTCCTTCTCTGGCGATTTCGCGGATATTGTCATCTAATGAATGCATTAATTCCTTTGTTTGAAGAACAACATTTTTATCACGTAATCTGTTGATGATCGGCGTTCCAGCGGTGAGCATTAATGTTAAGACAACCATGCCCAAGCCAAAGTACAAAATAGCGGAAACCCAGATATCACCTTTTTTCGTAAATGCTTTCATAAAAAAAAGAAAAAAAGAAGGTCTTAGAAGACCTGTGCTTTGACCTCATTCGGGCAGAATGTCGGCGGATTCGCCTTAAGTTCTGCTTGAGAGCAGTCTGCTCGCGGGCAGCCGCTCACTTGAACTAAGACACCAACTTCCTTTATCTTTGTTGCGTCAAAGCCAGCAGGATTGCCAGCCGCGTCAGGAAGGGTAACGGTTGTTGTTTCAAATTTACCCATAGCTGGTTTCGGTGTCGCGGAGTCTTTGAAGCTCGCGTCAAGTGATTTTGATTTTGTAGCGCTTTCATATGCCCGGATAATATATCCCCAAAGATATGCGTCATTTTTATTATCAATGGAAACATCAATCTTGGCAGGATCTGTACTCTTGCTCGCTTTCACATCTAAGTTCGCTAACCCTGTGCCACAAAGAGTAGAAATCTGGCTGGTCTTCTCTTGCTGCGCGATTTGTCCTTTGAAAAAATTTGTTCCAAACGTAATCAATAATGCGGCTAAAACAATCGTAAATCCAATAACGATCACTGTCGCGATCAACGGGCTGACTCCTTTTTTTGTTGTATAGTTCATATCCTAAACCTCCGTGTATTATGAACAACTGATCTTGACTTCTTTTGCGTCGCAA
>JACRKJ010000050.1 GCA_016219825.1 Candidatus Woesearchaeota archaeon
AACACCCTTATGAACAAGGAAATTACACGTATGATGAACGAACAGTTGATTTTAGGTTCGTGTGCAGTACACCCTGTCCTGTTTCGAAAGAAATTTTAGACCAGGAATTCGCCGCAACCGCATATGCTGTTTCTACATTACGCGGATTAACACAATCAGATATGTCTTCTACAATCCTGCCGTTTGAAGTGCACGCAACGCAGGATAAAAGATGCCCGTACATTCAAGGAGCCGCAGCGTATAAAACTATTATTACAGATGATAATAATTACACTCGTGGATTGTTGTGCTTTTTCTATGACACCATCCCCTATGACCGCTCTCAATTTCCGTATTCCACTTCCGTCCATGAAGTCACCCACTTGTTTGAAGAAGGAAAATACAAGAAGAATACTATCCTTGATGAAGGATTGTCTGAGATGATGGAATCGTTTTTTGTGAAAGGCAATGAGAAAAACAGCTTTTGCTGGAAAGGGAACGCATGGTTTAAACAAGTCTTGACTGTCAGCCATGACCCGCATTTTGTCGGCGGAGATTTGTTCTTTGAGTTATGCAATCAGTATGGGTTTGATTACAAAGATTTACCTGCTCTCTTCTCTGAATTTGAAAAACGCAAAGGAGAAGTTGATGAGAAAGAGTTTGTAACAATTATTAATGGGATTGTTGGAAAAGATACATCAGCATTGTTTAAGGAAAAAGAAGTTATTTAAAGAAAAGATTTATTAAGCTTTAACAGCTGTTTTTGTTCAAAAGAGATGGCTGAACTGTTTTTATTTGAGATTGGATTACTCCTGCTTGCTGCAGCACTGTTCGCGAACCTTTCCCGGTTCATTAAACAACCCTTGATTTTAGGATATGTGTTTGCCGGGATCTTGCTTGGGCCTATTGGGTTCAACCTGTTAAAAGACCAGAGTTTAATCTCGTTATTAATTGAACTTGGAATCGCATTTTTATTATTTTTAGTTGGGTTGGAATTAGATTTGAGAAAATTAAAAGAAGTTGGCTCTTTAGTTTCGATTACAGGCATCATTCAGGTAGTGCTCATTACAGTTTTAGGCGTTCTCATCAGCAGATTATGGCTAGATACGATCCAATCCATTTATGTGGGAATTATTCTCGCGTTTTCCAGCACAATGGTTGTCGCAAAATTATTATCGGATCATGGAGAGATTGATACATTACATGGGCGGATTATTATTGGGATCTTACTGGTACAGGATGTTTTAGCAATTTTAGCGTTGCCATTATTAACAAATAAAGGGACATTTAACCCTACAGTCTTGTTTTTAGCGTTTTCAAAGGGAATATTCTTATTGGTTTTCGCGTACTTAGCTACGAAATACATTTTTCATAGGATTCTGCGTTATGGAGCTAGAAACCCTGAATTATTATTTATTACCTCTGTCGCTATTTGTTTTTTCTTCGCGAATTTAGCGTTGATGCTCGGCTTTTCTCTGGCCATTGGCGCGTTTGTCGCAGGCGTTTCACTAGCCTCGTTTCCATATACAACAGAAATCATTGGCAGGATTAAATCACTCAAAGACTTTTTCGCAATTTTATTTTTTGTCGCACTGGGAACACAATTAACATTCACTGGCTTTTCCACAAAATGGACGTTTTTCTTATTCTTACTAGGCATGACGTTGATCTTCAAACCATTGATTATTTTCATTATTTTAAAGATGTATAAGCATAGCAACCGTACAACATTCACCGCAGGGCTGTCTTTAGCGCAAGTCAGCGAATTTTCTTTGGTTTTAGCAACAGAAGGACTGCTGATGGGACGATTAGAACAAAACACATTCAATATGATCTTGTTGACAGCGATTATTACGATTCCTCTAACCTCTTATTTAATTAAATACCATCATTCCATGTACCAACGCTTGGAACATGTCTTGCTGCCTTTTGATAGGATGACAAAACAATCTGATCTAGAGTATTTACCTCAAAAATTAGAAAACCATGTTGTATTATTTGGGGCGCATCGCATGGGAGCTAGAATTTTGCAGACTTTGAAAAAAATTAAGACAAAATATGTTGTTGTGGATTTTAATCCTGACTGCATTCGCTCCCTCGTTTATCAGAAAGTTCCCTGCATTTACGGGGATTATGGAAACATTGACGTTTTGCATGAAGCGCGGCTAGGAAAAGCTAAATTTCTTATCTCCACAATTCCTGGATTACATGAAAATATCTTGCTGATTAAATTAGCACGCGGCAGCAACCCTAAAGCAGTTATTTTTGTGACTGCAAAGCATTCCTCTGACGCGATTAAACTGTATGAACATGGAGCTGACTTTGTGGCTGTGCCTGAATTCCTCGCAGGGCAGAAGATTGGCGATTATTTAACACATTTGAAAATTCCAGCAATTCGGAAATGGGGAACATATTATTATCAGGAAATGCTGAAAGAACAGAATAAATAAAAAAAGAATTAGTTCCAGCGCCGTTGGCCAGAACTTCTCCCGCTAAACCTGTTTCCAAAACGATTGTTATCACCAAACCTCGCTTGGCTGTCAAATCGTCTTTTTCCAGGATCGAACGCAACTTTCGCAAATTCCTCACGCTCTAACTTCTGCACTTTTACCGGGTAGCGCTGAAGAATCGCGGAAAACAACGAATGATCGTCCTGTGACAATAATGTAATCGCTTTTCCTGACGCTCCTGCCCGGGCAGTCCTTCCAATCTGGTGGATATACTCTTCTGGATCCCGGGATAAGCTGTAATTAAAGATATGTGAAACACCTTTAATGTCTAATCCACGGGCAGCGACTGCTGTAGCGACTAAAATCGTTGGAGCCCCACGATGGAATCCATCGAGAACCTTTAACCGCGCACTTTGCGACATACCGCCATGAATTGGCTGGGAACGGATCTGCTGCAAGTTTAGATTTCTCGCTACTATGTCCGCAATTCTCCGTGTTGCACAGAAGATCATCGCCCGATTCGGCGCTTCTTTCTTCAATAAATGCACTAACATCGAGAATTTCTCCCGCATATCCACATCGTAATAAAACTGATTCAATAAGTTGTTTTCGACATGCGCCTTCGCTTTGATAATCTGCGGATTTTTCATGTACCTATCACGCAACCGCGCGATCTCATCTGAAATTGTAGCGCCGAATAACAACGTCTGTCTTGCCTGCGGTGTTTTTTGAATGATTTTTTCTACATCATCAATAAAACCCATGCTCGCCATTTTATCAGCTTCATCCAATACCATGACCTTCACTCTCGATAAATCAACAGAACGTCGTTCTAAATGGTCTAATAAACGCCCTGGCGTCGCAACGACAATTTCAGCACGCCGTAACGCGTCTGCCTGCGGACCTAATGAAACCCCGCCATAGACTGTTGCAATACATGGAGACATATATTTCGCAAATTTCCTGATTTCTTTCGCTACTTGCTCCGCTAACTCCCGCACTGGAACAAGCACTAAAATTTGGACTCCTTTTCCTTTTTCAATACGCTCTAAAATAGGCGTCGCGAAGGCAATTGTCTTTCCAGATCCTGTCTTTGAAACGCCAATAACATCAGATCCAGCCTTAATTGTCGGGATTACCTTCCCCTGAATTTCTGTAGGCTCTGTAATGTTGTTTTCTGTCAACGCATTGACAATCTCTTGTCTAATTCCTAGTTCACTAAAGTTCATTTTATTCTCCTTAAAGACGAAAGATATAACCGTGAAAACGGAAGAAACAGCAATTAATATTCATTGAAAAATTAACCCTATTCCTTAGCTATCTTCTTCTTTTGTGTTAGAAATGCTAATGTGAGTTGGTATATAAGGGTATTGTTTTTGGTTTAAATTGGTTTTATATGGTTTATACGTTTTAAGATATTTTGAAAAAAATAATTTGCCTCCGGGCGGATTTGAACCGCCGATCCATGGCTTATGAAACCATTGCTCTAGCCAGTCTAAGCTACGGAAGCATATAAAAAAGACTTTGTTGGAGTTTTAAAAGGCTTTTGGAACTAGAATGAATGTTTGATTTTTTCCTGCGCGGTGGTCATTTCTTCTTCAGAAATTTTTTTGATATTCATTGTATTTATAGAATTTCCATGGCCGTCATTTTCTAGACGTGGAATAAGCCAAACATGCGCATGCTGCACTTCTTCGCCGAACACCAAGGAAACAACATAGTTTGTTTTGAACGCTTTTTTAATCGCATTCGCTACTTTCTGGACAGCTTCGTAATACGCTCCGATGTTTTGCACATCCCAGACCCATCGATAATGCTGTTTTGGAATGACTAATGTGTGGCCGGGATTTAAGGGACGAATATCTAAGAATGCAAGGGCATTATTGTCTTCATACACTATTTTTGCTGGAATTTCTTTTCTTATGATTTTACAAAAGATACAATCCATGCTTGCATTTCATGATGGCTTGTTTATATTGTTTGCTTTCTTCCACTCTCCATTTTAAAAACTATCTAAACTTATTTTAAGGAGATTTTATGATTAAAGAAGAATTCTAGAGATTATGCATGGACCGGGCGAGATTTGGACTCACGGCCTCTTCGTCTTTCGTTAAGAATGCGAACGAAGCGTTCTACCAGGCTGAACTACCGGCCCATATGAAAAAGTCCTTTCTTTGTATTTTAAAAATATATCCTTTTTAGAATTGCATCTTCTTCCAAATATCATCCACAATCTTTCTTTTATCTCTGTTTGGAACGCCCATCTCCAGCAACAATTCCTCTAAATATTTTCTAATCTGCCCTTTCTCATCTATACCCCAATTCATCGCAACCCATCCTTTCTTTGATTTTGGCGCAGCAATACTTAGATTAATTTCCCTTGGCATTTTTTGAGATAAAAATCTTCCTTGATTTGAAAGTCCAATAACGTCAAGTTTATTGTATCCTAATGGAATCATCGTTTCATCTTGTCGATCATAGGGAGCAAGCTCTCGACAGTTATAACTTGGCGGTTCACTACATCCCATCCATTCAGTTCCCAACATATGAAAATAGACACTTTCTTCAGTTCTGTCCCCAACGATCAGTCCTTCATGCGCTACAAGTTTTATTTTTCCTAACCGAGAAGCATAGTTTGCTCCAATAAAGATTCCATCTCTAAATTCTGTCCTTTCCCCACTTAATTCATAAAAATCTTTCATTTGCATAGGATTTATCCTTTCTTTAAATTTTTTATCCTTCGTTCTTTTGGAATTGTGTTCAGAATTCTTCCATCTTTCGCGTTTCCCACACCTAAAACATCGCCGTTATATGTTAAGAGCATAAATCCATCCCCCTCTACAGTTTTTTCCAGATCAAAACCGCGTATCCAGTCCCAGACTTCTTCTTTTGTTAATTC
>JACRKJ010000051.1 GCA_016219825.1 Candidatus Woesearchaeota archaeon
CATTTAACTGCTGATCTATCGCAGGTATATTCGGAAAAAAAGAAGAAATTATTTCAACTCATCAGAACATTTTTACAAAATTACCTTTCCTCTTTGCCAGTCTTCAATGATCTTTCTGGCAGTCTTCATAATATCTGGTTTTCCGCCTTTCTTCAGCGCGTTCAATCGTTTCGCTAATCTTTCTAATGTCTCAACAGGATCTTCAGCCATTTCAATTCCATAAAAAATCTCAAATACGCTTTTATTTTCTTTATAGAATCGTTCAATGATATGCATCGCCACAATATCAGGATCTTTGATAATATTCGGGTCAGCTGCTGCCATAAGCGCGTGTTTCAACGGGTCTCTCTCTCCATAAGGGATGACGCCTGGCGTATCAAACACATATATTTCCGGGGCAATCTTTAATTTCTGCAGCGCTTTTGTGAATCCAGGCTTCGGGCTGGTGTTTGCGGAATGTTTTTGCTTCAGCGCGTTAATCAACGACGATTTTCCAGTGTTTGGATATCCTAAAATTCCAATGTACAGTGGTCTTTTTTTCTATAATTGCCGTATTAACTTTCGTAATTGTGTGGTTCCTAAATTTTTCTGCGCGGAAACCCATACAGCTGGAGAGAATGTAAGTTGAATATCTTTAAATGGTGTCCTGATCAAATCAGATTTATTCAAAACATAAATAATCTGTTTATGCTGCCGTAAAACTTTCTTCTCCACCTCGCTATTTCTTGAAGCTTCTGGAAACCGCGCGTCTAAAACTTCAATAATAAGGTCTGAGTGGTCGATGACAGCATTGACAACTCTCCAGAAATTAGCCATACTCTCCTGATAATCTCATATTTTATAAATCTAGCTTTTAAGCCTGCTGAATGTAGAACTGTCTGTAATAATAAAGGTGGAGCGCTCCGCACCCCTTTAAGACAGATAAGGATTCTATGCTATATAAAGATTTAGCGGGCTGAATGATTATAAAAAAATACGCCAGATGAAAACAGCATAGTAAAATATCTAAGATGCAAACATTTATACATTCTAAAAATACGGGAAGAATGCGTGGACTGCTCCAAGTGCCAACGCCATCTTCTGGAAGACATTGAACTTTTAACAGCTATCTGCCGTGAATGCAAGCGTGAACGGGTCTGTTTAACCTGTGGTGACATTCTTTTTTTAGAGGAGGAGCAAAACCTATCGAGATGCCAAAGATGCGGCAGCCAGGGAAGCTGCATCCAATGCGGAAAGACATTGACAGATGATATTGAAATAACAACAGCAGTATGTAACGCCTGCAGAATGCTTTAATGCATCCACGGAACAGCGACATCTTCAATTCTCCAAGTTGGGTCAATTGCTGCTTGTTGGATTTCTTTTTCCGTTGTGAACATATTTGTTTTTGTTGTGAATTGCAGTAATCCGGTAATCGCGATTTGCACGCCATTGTCTCCAGAATATTTCAAGGGACAGGCGTATGCTTTAACACCCCGTTCTTTGCACATGATCTGTAGCATTTCTATAAACCGTTGGTTCGCGGCGACACCCCCAATCAACAACGCTTCTTTCTTTCCAGTGTGCGCCAATGCCCGCTCAGTAACTTCTAATAACATAGCAAATCCAGTTTCCTGCAGACTATAGCAGAGGTCTTCCACAGCAACGCCTTTCTTAAATAACTGCTCACAATGTGTCACAATCCCGGAAAATTCCACATCCATGCCCTTCACAACATAAGGGATTGCAACATACTTTCCTTTTTTCGCGAGTGCTTCTATCTTCGGTCCAGCTGGAAATCCCAGCCCAACAGCCCGTCCAAATTTATCCAGCGCGTTTCCAAGCCCAACAGATAATGCTTCTCCAAACACTCTGTATTTTCCTCCTTCATACGCGATAATCTGCGTATTCGCTCCAGAAACAAAAACATACACTGGGTCTTTCGCTGCTGTGAAGAACTTTCCTTCCTCTAAATGGCCGCACAGATGATTGACGCCGAGCAATGGTTTGTTATAGTTTAGTGCAAGTTCTCTCGCGAAATTTTTCCCAACATGGAGTGTTGGCGGCAAACCAGGTCCTTGTGAAAACGCGATGCAGTCAATCTCTTCTATTTTTAGTTTTGCTTCTTCTAACGCTTTTTCTAAAATGTGTTCTTTTAATTGTTCATGATGTCTCGCAGCTTCATTCGGAATAATTCCTCCTTGTTCTGTCGTATACATATCTCGAACATCTGCAAGAATCTTCTTCTCATTCGTAACAATCCCAACGCCGAATGTATGGGCTGTTGCTTCAATTCCTAAACAAATAATTTCCTTCATAAAAATAGATTTTAACTAAGATTTATA
The DNA here is from genome assembly GCA_016219825.1 of Candidatus Woesearchaeota archaeon. Classification (GTDB taxonomy): domain Archaea; phylum Nanobdellota; class Nanobdellia; order SCGC-AAA011-G17; family GW2011-AR18; genus JACRKJ01. Next base: position 2,325 of record JACRKJ010000051.1, read on the forward strand.
AGGGTTTTTCTCGCAATAAGAATGTTTATAACACAGCAGAATACTAAACAATCATGCAAAAAGTTGTGAATAAAATTAAACCATCTCCACAAGAAGAAAAAAAAGTACAAAAAATTGTGGATGAATTCATTAAAAAGTTAAATCAGCATAGTTCTCCAGGGAAAATTTTCATAGGCGGTTCATTCGCAAAAGGAACATGGCTTAAGGGAAATCATGACATCGATATTTTTGTTCAGTATCCAACAAATGAGGATCTTTCCATTCATCTACAGACAGCGTTAAAGAAAGTTTTTAAAAAATTTGAACAAATCCATGGGTCGCGTGATTATTTTTTAATAAACTTCAAGGGGCTGCATTTTGAGATAGTCCCAGTCTTTAAGATTACAAAACCAGAAGAAGCGCAGAATGTAACTGATGTCAGTCCATTGCACGTAGAATGGGTGAAAACAAATTTAAAACAAAGACAGGATGAAGTAAGGTTGGCGAAACAATTCGCGAAAGCGCAGAATATATACGGCGCGGAAACATATAGAAAAGGATTCGCAGGCTATGTCTTGGAAATTTTGATTGTGTATTATGGTTCATTTGAAAATCTCTTAAAGCAGTCTTTAACCTGGGAAGACAATATGGTTATTGATATTACCCATCATGGGAACATTGAGGATAAAAATAAATTGTCTGTTTTAAATGTCGTTGATCCAGTCCAGTCGACAAGAAACGCCGCAGCTGCATTATCAAAAGAAAAAGTGGAGCTGTTCAAGGAAGCGGCGCAAAAGTATCTGCTAAATCCTTCTGAAGAATTTTTCACAGAGAAAAGAATAAAACTGCAGGAATTAAAAAAACAATACAACATCATTTTGGAAGCGCTGCCTGTAAAAGGAAAAGATGATGTCATAGGAACAAAATTATTGAAGGCATTTGAGCATTGTACAATCGCGTTAGAAAAAGAGGGGTATATTCCAAAAAAATCTTCCTGGTTCTGGGAGAAAAACGCGTATTTTTGCTATAATCTATCGAAGGTAAGCCTGGCGAAAACAATACTGCACATAGGCCCTCCAATAGAGAGAAAAGAGGATTGTAAGCGGTTTCAGGAAAAATACAAGAAATATACGATTCATGCCGACCATGGGAGATTATTGGTAAACCTGCCAAGAGCCTATCCAACATTAAAACAATTTTTAAATGCAGCAATAAGAGACCAATACATAAAAGAGCGGGTAAAGAAAATAAAAATTCTGCATTTCAAGATCTAATTTGGAACGTAAAACTTTCCTTTTGTCGCCCGCGCTAAACCAACAAGTTGTTCTCGCTGGCCATAATTCACCTGAATTCCAATAGTGGAAATAACAATCCCTTTTTTCTTTGCTTTTGCGGGAATTGACGCAGGAGATGATGTTTTGCTCTCGTTGTCTTCTCCATCTGTAAGAACAGTGATTCTTGTTTTTTCTTTGCTTTGTTCCACTAACTGTTCCAGCGATCTCCATAATGGTGTTCCGCTATCAGGACGAACTTCAGTAGGAGAAGTAATCTTTTGTAATCCCATTTGTGTATTAAACGCATATAGTTCTGCATGGGGAGGATAAGAAAATTTCGTGACAGCATTCCATTTTTCAGGAGCCCCCATAGAACTACTTGCATCAATTAAATAGGTATCAGCTTCTAATAATGTCAATCCTCTGCTAATAATCGTTTGATCAGGAAGAACAACAACGCGTCTATTTCGTGCATACGCTTGTTTTGAATCTTTGTTTACAGCCGGATTGCTTTCACCATACGACGTAGAAGTAGGAAAGCTGTCTGTATAAACTTGCTGGATAAATTGCGTGACACCATCTGCTCTCTTTTGTCCCAATTCTAAATTAAAATCATCTGTGCCCCGTTTATCACAATAGCCTTCAACTAAAAAAGATGCTTTTGGATGTTGTTTTAAAAATGAACGAAGATCATCGCGGTCATTCTTGTGTAAACTCCAGTCATTCGTTCCATAATAAAGTGTTAAAGAAGTTTGATCACTATGATTGACAAGCATGCGTGGAGGATGCGGTTTCACTTTTGGATGCTTGCTATGGCGTGCTTCTGCTTCTGATAAAATTACGAAGCCAACGAGACTTCCAAGAAACGTGCGTCTGTTCATAAGTAAACTAGAACCAAAAGTTTTATAATCGTTGCCAATCAAAATAGAAAGATACAATGGGATGGAAAAAAAGCGTATTCGCGTGGATATTGGCGGCGGCCTTAGGAAGTTCTTCTCCATCATTCGCGAGGGCAGTCCAAGAAGTCCATGCAAGTAAGATATATAATCAGGGAAAAAAGGAATTATCCTATAAAATACAAGTACGCCAAAACATGAGTTACGCGTTTCTTTCAGAGTTATACACAGGCTCTGCAGGCAATGTTGCGAAGATACAGGCGTTCAATGATAACAAGCCATTGATTTTTAATAAGGCAAACCCGGATTTTGTCTTCATTCAAAAAAGCGTGGTGCCTGCATGGCTGGTAAAGATATTGGATGAAAGAAAAGTAACGGTCTTTACGATTGACGATAGTGATGATGAAGAGGGGATAAATAACCTCTGGGAGATCGCTGATGGTTTTTTAAGTGAAAAGTTTGGTGTTAATGAAAGGATAAAAGTCTTATTGATCTTAAACCCAGAAATTGATCCTATGAAAAAAATAGTATATCCTGGCCAGAGGGTTGTTGTGCCTAAAAGTTTAGTGAGCCTGAATAACAGGCCTGTCCAGTCTCCTAAAATAAGCGTTCAAAAACAGCCAGCACCCCCAAAAAAAGAGCAGCAAAGAACAGTAAACCCTTCTGGAAAAAGAAAAAATCCATTGCATTGGCCGTTAAACACGATCATAAGGAATATCCAGCCGGCAGACAGATATAAGTCATATCGCAATTGGAACGGCACAGTTGGAAAACATGGGGGATTAGATTTGCGCGCGCCGGAA
>JACRKJ010000052.1 GCA_016219825.1 Candidatus Woesearchaeota archaeon
AAAAACGGCTTTGAAGAGATACAAAGTTTGGATATCCAGCAGGCGAGGGAATGGCTGGCGCAGTCCCGCCCATTTATAGAATTAGTGAGGAACATCCAATGCTAGAAACAATGGGCATTGATACGCCTGAAGATGAATTGAAGCGCGCAGATCATTTAGTGTACGTTTCTTTGAAATATACAAGAACCTGCGATATTATGAAGAACGGGATGAAACGCATGATCGCGGCGTTTGAATTATCGTTTGACCAGTTATTGGAGTACGAGAAAGAAAAGAAAAGAATTGACGAAATTCCAGGGTCTATGAAGGAAAAATCAGCTGCTGTGCGTCCATTTTTAGGAAATCATGGAAAAAAATTCTTAACATTATACAACCTCTTGAAAAAGATCGATAAAGCTGAATATGACGCGTCAGAGGAATTTAGGAAAAATGTCATGCTTAAGACGAAAACAACCAAACCTATAAGCGTCAAGATGGAGAATTTATATAATTTCCTTGAGGCAACAAAAGAATTCGTGGTATTTACAAGGCAGAAGATGAAGGAATGATGGCGAAAAAAAACATAGCGAGAAAGATTGTGATCATGTCTGGAAAAGGCGGTGTTGGAAAAACAACCACCGCGATTAATCTTGGGGCTGCGCTGAATCATTTTGGAAAAAAAGTAACAATTGTTGACGCGAACTTAACGACACCGGACATTGGCGTCTATCTGGGCGTTCCAATTCTTCCCATTACACTGCATGATGTCCTAAAGGGAAAAGCGGAGATTAGCGAAGCGGTCTACGCGCATAAGTCAGGTACAAGGATTATTCCAGCGAGCATTGCGTTGCAGGAAGCGAAAAAGATACATGAGGACAAATTAGAAAAAGCGTTGGAAAAATTAGATGATGGGGCAGAATTTATTTTATTGGATGGCGCTCCTGGATTGGGAAGAGAAGCCCTTGCCTCACTAAATGCCGCTGATGAAGTCTTGGTTGTTACAAACCCAGAATTGCCTGCTGTAACAGACGCATTGAAGACCATTAAGTTTTGCCAGGAGCTTGGAAAGAAAATAATGGGCGTTGTCGTCACAAAAACAAACGTGAAAAACGCGGATATGTCCATCATGGACATTGAGGAGATTTTAGAAATGCCTGTTCTGGAGATTATCCCGGAAGACAGGGCGATAAAATTCGCGCAGGCGCAAAAAGACGCGGTCATCCATACAGACCCAAAAAGCGCGGCTGCGGTGCAGTATAAAAAACTAGCCTCAAACTTAATTGGGGAAGAATACCAGGAAAGCTTGCCAGCGCAGCACAATCCAGTGACAGAATTCTTGTTGCGCTGGTTTGGATTTAAATAAAAGCATTCACACCCTTTATTTTTAGAATAGTAAAAAAGGGCTTCTCGGCTTGAAATTACATTCATTTGAGGCAAAATTGTTAGAATCCAAACAGGTTATGGAGGATGACTGGTTCTCCAGTGCGGATGCCTTTTCGAAGAGCGCTTCTGCAGACAAACAAAAGAGTGTACTCATCTTCAGGAAGAGCGTAGCCAGTTCTGGCAAGGTTATTGAATGTAGTCGGGTTCATGCCAAATTCAGACCCAATGCGAAGATTCCTAAGTCGTTGCGCAATATCTTTTTTACCCTCAAAAGCAAGATCTACTCTTCCTAAATTATCATCTAAATAAAGAACATCGCTGTCCCCTCTCTGATAAAAATGAGATGTATTCAGAAAAAACCGGTCTTTATCAGACAGGCACATTCGAAAATATTCTTTAGACGAGTAAAAGATTTCCATTTGTTATCCTATAAAATTACAGGCTCATACCTATTAAATTCAGAAGGGTGATATAATTGAGCGAATGCTAAAACGCGGTTATGTAATCTTCGATCATGTTTTATTTTGTCCCCGCGCTGTCTTCGTAGAGTTTTAACTTGGGGTAAAACACGTTCAACAACATCCGTATAATCATCAAGTGTTCTAACTACTAATCCTTCTCTTATATCTAGCTCATGCCCAACACTAAAGGAGTAAGGAACATAGAGGTCTGCTAATTTTTCAATAGGGTGAATATTTCCTCGAACAGAGACAACTTCAGGAACATTGCCTTTAGCGACAACATTTTGTTTCAAGACACTAAATTCATCAAGGGAAAGATACGGAACACCTGTAACTCTCCGTGCATGTTCTACAGAGCAGCCTACAGGAGTCCAAGATCCATGCCAGACTAAAAAGGGGACACCGTACAACGTTGGCCTATTCTCAATTTCAAGAACATCCTTGCCGATAAGATACACTGCGCTAACGCCGTTATTATAACTTTCAACAAAATCTACAAAGGGGAACGTTGTGTTTTCATTTCTTCACGCACTCGCATGCCTTGAATCCATGATTTAATGGTTTGATTTTAGAAGCGAAGTATAATCGTTTCTTAGGTAAAATGTTCTTCGCGAAAACGCAGTTTTTTACATGTAATTTATTGCCTGTTTTAGAAGCGATGAATTTCTTTTTAGAAACTTTTTTAGTGAAAATATTTTTTGAAATAGGCCTTGAAGCTATTTTTTTAACTGGATATAGCATCTGCTGCTCTAAAGTTTGAATGCGTTTAACAAGATCTTGAAGTAAAACTTTGGTGTTTGCTTGGTCAAATCGAGTGCGCTGCACTTGACTATGAACCGCGAGCATATCTTGTTTAACGAGCTTAAAAGAGCGTCGGATGTTTGTTTCAAAAATAAGGGATTGGATGTTCATGGTAATTTAACTACTATTAAGTAAGTATAATTATATATAAACCTTTCGTTTCAACGTTTGGAGTATAGTGCCGGTTCTGGAAAAAAAAGCTTGTATTTTGCGACAAAGAGTTCTAATGCCTGTTTAAACCGCAGTTGATGGAAATTACATGGAGAAATGTAAGAAGAATGGAATTCGTCGAAACCATACGTCTCTGCTATGCCGTCTCCATTTGTATCTGTATAGGTTCGTACGTCATGTTTTCCAAAGTGGCGTGTAAACACAAGCCCGCCGTCTTTTAAATACGTAAGTGCTTCTTCACCTTCATGATCGTCAAGTTTTAAGCGAAAGTCAGATGCTCCTTTCCCGCAGTCTAAGGAATGAACTTCTTGCATAAAGTTTGGAGAAGGAATAAAATCAGGGCAGTCAAATGTTTTTTCTTTTGGGGAGCAGGCGAACAAAAATGAAGCTGCGACGATTGAATAAAGCTTTTTCATAAAGAAGAAAAGAAGAAGAGCAATTTAAGGATAATGGTAGAGGTAAATTTATATACGGAATTCGTTGTTAGTAACTTATTATGGAGGCCATGGTTTAGTGGTAGAATAGGGGACTGTGGTGGACTGCAGAAATCCCTTGACGCGGGTCCGATTCCCGCTGGCCTCTCCATTTTTACAATGATTGAAATTTGAATTTTATTTAAATGGTTAAGATTATTAAATCCAATAAATTTTTTCATCAGCAGTTTTTGTTCAAGTTGATATAATAGTTTTTTTCCTTTTCAACTTCTCTTGAATAAACAAGAAAATGCTAATTGTGGTGATAGACCCGCCAACAATCCAGAAATAAGCAGTATAGCCCTGCAATGATGAAAATGGAATGCCCATAATTAAGATGCCTGTATTCAAAAAAAGCAGGTTTCGTGAAATGCACTTCTTACGGACATAGAGAAAAACACTGATGAGTAATAATACTACTGCTAAAATCCAGAAAGGAATGGCGAATTGCTGCAGAAACCCCAGAGGCATGCCTGTTAACGTAATGCCAATCAAGGAAAGCAATGTAATGATGCCTAAACAAACATTATGGCACACTTGATATCCACCAAAAAAACTGGCAATGCTCGAAGCAGTGCTTCCCCAGGTAGAGAGGCGTTCTTCTTTCGCGAGCGCTACCATGCGAACTCCCGCATACTGACATCAGGAATGCCGATGATAACAACGTTAAAATGCTCAGGCTTTCCTTCAACAGGGAAAACCAATTCTCCAGTATTATGGTGCCCAGCCAACAAAATTGAATTAAGAGGCTTGACGTTTTTTCCATTATAAGAAAGCGTCGTTAACATCTGCAGGTTGTATTGTTCTAAGTCAACAGTATGCGTATTAAGGTTAACAGTAAAAACTAATTGATTGTTTTTTATAGCTACAGGAGTCAGATCAATGGTGACAGTTCCAGAACTTGTTTTGGTCGCGTACGAAAACGTTTTTGTGTCCTGGTTCAGAAAAAAGAAAGTTCCAAAAACGAGCGCCAAGATCACCGCAGCGATGCCTGGAATGATAAATGTACGATAATCCATTTTATTCTTTGCAGCAGTCTACAGCTTTTTTCACAAGCGTAGAAAACCTCCTAAGCATTCCTTCTTTGTTCGGCGTTTCTGATAGCGCGGGCAATTCTTTTGATTTGATCATTCCAGTGTTGATTGCGAAAAAGAGGGAATATAATTGGAATGCGGAATGAAAAAACAGCTGCGCTTCTGTGTTCTTTTTCTTGGCAAGTTCTTTTGTTCCAACTTCCATCAACCGCATGCTGCCAGCCAATAAATGCTTGCTGATGCACCATTCTTCTCCTTCTGGATGAGTTACAATCTTCGCAAGTAATTGTTTCCGAAGGTCACGGACGCTGTTCAACATTTCTAGATAATGCTCCTTATTTGTTTTCATAGCGGTGAAGTATAAGTGCTCTTCAATGCTGATTAAGTTCATCAGTCCAATCGTTAAATCTTCATCTCGGGAAAGATCAACCTCTCCCTTCTTGATAGATTCCACTTTCTTAATCCATTGTTTGATTTCATCAGAGGAGGACATACATGCCTCCAGCTGCCAAAGCAAGTACAGTAAGAGTCAAGACAACGCCTTGATAGGGAAAGAGCACTTTGCCGCGGATAGATTTAAGGGTAGTATGGATCCAAAAACTTAGTAAAGTAGCGATGCTCCCAACAACGCTGCCCAGCAATAATTTATTCAGCCAATAGACTTTATTGAACAAGGATCCAGGTTCTCCAAACAAGAAGACAGGAACATAGAAAGCGTCGCTTGCGACACTATAGACAAGAGGAATGACAGTCAGAACAAAAGATAAAAGCGCAATCCATGCTGTCTGAAAACGAACATACTGTTTTTTGACAAGCTTTAACGCGACCCATAATCCAGTAGAAATAGCGAATCCGCCGATAAAAATCCCGATAATGCTGGTGTCAACACCATAATACTGTGCTCCTATTGCCGCTGCTCCAACTGCTGCTGTGCAGAGAGGGCAGTGCGCATGCGCGTCTGGAAGTGATATTCCAAAAATAAGAAGAAGAGAGAGAAAGAAAAGGTATTTTTTCATAGCTAACAGCATCCCTTTGTTTTTTGCTGTTTCGCGGCATACTGTTTCTTGCAGGAAGCGGAGCAGAACCAATTGATATTATCTAGTATGCCTTTTCCTTTTTCTTCCTTCATCCCGCAGATAGGGTCTTTCCTTGTGAAAATGCTCATTGTGTTCCTCCAACAAAAGAAGGGAAAAATTTCTTGCAATGTTGAATGCAGAGATTATAGCTTAATGCAAAGAGTGCGCCAATAATTCCAGCGAAAAGCATGCTTGTGAGAAGGCCAATAAAAAGTCCTCCAAAACCAAATGAAGACGTAGCTGCGATCTTCGTTAGGTCAATGCCATGAAACCAATAGCGAAAGATGCTCATGCTCCCTTGAGGAAAGAGCCATAACAAAAAGGCGCACGCAAGATAGACAATGCCTGTGACAAAACTAAAGGCTAGAGCCATAGGCCATAAAAAGAGGGATCGTTCTTTGTCCAACGTTAGCATCCCCCAACCATTCCGCCAGATGATGGACTTTGTCCTCCGCCTGATCGCGCAGGCAGCGTTCCATGGTGCTCATATTGCATTTTCTCATCTGCAGTCCAGCCAGTCATATCAACTGCTCCAGAACTTGCTGTCTGCAGTGTTGCGGGCTGCGCTGTTTTCAATCCACGTATTTGAAATGATTGAAAGATAGCTAAAGCTAAAATAAGCCCCACCATTCCCAATAAAAGATATTCTCTTGTTCCTGTTTTTTGTTCCATAATTAACAACCTCCGACCATAGTGTTTGTTCCAGCGCTTGTTTTTTTCTCAATGCCAGTATATTTATTCGAAGCAAGGTTAATGTAGTTCAGTTCAATGCCTTGCGCTTTCAGGATTGCTGCTTTTTGCGCCAACTTATCAGGGAAGAATAAAGTCTTCCATTTGCCAAGTTCTTCCAGTATCTGGTCATCTGTGAACTCAGCAGGATGATAGGTAATAAGATACTTTGCCACGCCGCGCATTGCGTAACTATGGGAGCAGCCGCACGCAGCCTGGCCATTTTCAAAAATAATAGACGGGCTTCCGCAGCAATATTCGCATCCAATTCTACTGGCAATACGAATATACCGCGCTAAATCTGCTCCTTGCAATGAAAGTTTTTCATCTAAAACTCCCAATTTTTTAATGGTGCTTTCTGCTTTTTGCGGATCAGTGGCGGAAACATCATCATAACTTACCCCTAATTCTTTTCCATAAAAAGAGGGGACGCCTTTTGGGGCAACATTGATAAATGGAAGAGAAGACGTAGTTGTAGTCTTTGCTAGAGTAGTAGTAATTGCTGCATTTGTTGTAATCTGACTCTTTCCTAAATTATTTATACTAACCACATTAAAGCCGATAATAAAAAGCGTGGCGATAAAGAGGCCGATCGTTAACTTTTCAAGGATCTCTTTTGTATTGCGTTGGGGTTGGTTGTCGTTTTCCATGCACCTTGAAGAATAGAAACAGGATATAGAAGTACTGACGAAACTAGTTTCATAGTTGAAGTGGGAATATAGATAAGACAGATTAATTATAATTTTGAAGATGATTAGATATATCAAGAATGAACTTCTTCGTTTCGCTTCAAGCCACGCCAGCACATAACAAAAAATAATCTTTACTTCAGCACAATAATGTTCGTCATCCCGCGTCGTTTTCGTTCCAGAATTCCCTTTAATTCCATCTTGTCCAAAATGCGGGTCATCTTGACTTTGCTGAAGTGTGTTTCCTTGATAAGGTCAGACTGGTAGGCAGATCCTTCTTTTCCCTGGACAAATGCATACACTACTTTTTCTTCCGGATCAAGCTTATCAATCGCAACAGGCTTGAATTCCTTTTTAGGTTCATGGTTCTCGAGCTTATGGCTGAACAAGAGATAGAATCCAAGAACCAAAACAATAAAGCCAATGCCGTATGCTACAATGATCATCCAGGAAAAGCTGCTTTTATGGACAGGGCATTGCTCCATATTCCCTTTAAACTGGTCGCATAAAACTGTCGATTTTTTATCGTCATCAATTTTAATGAACGTCAAAAGGAACAAAAGGATAATCGCGAAGCCAACAAGCACAGATCCAAGGGTTTTAGCATTAGGGTTCATTTTATTTCAGCAGCCTCTTGCATAGGCAAACTTTCCAAAAGAGTATGAAGATTATAGTCATAACTAAAAAGGATGTTGTGTGCCATATTCTTTTTAAAGGAAAGAAGCTTATAAACTTAACGCCTGATTTCTTTGAAAAATAAGGAATAAAACAAGAATACAATAACCTTTAAGAAGTTTCTCTAAAGTATGAAAAAGCATGGGTTTTCAAACGAGATTCTACCAGCTTCTTCTAAAACCAGCCTTCTTCAGAATAGATCCAGAAAAAATCCATGAAAAAATACTCAAGACAGGCAAATTTTTAGGCAGTAATAAAATAACACGAGCAATTATCTCTTGTTGCTTCAACTACCAGAACAAAAAATTGAATGTCCATCTCAACGGAATAATGTTTCCTAACCCGGTCGGTTTGGCAGCAGGCTTTGACAAAAACGCGAGATTAATGAATATTCTCCCTGCAGTCGGATTTGGCTTCGCAGAGTTTGGAAGCATGACGGCGAATGCGTCTAAAGGCAATCCGAAGCCAAGGTTATTTCGTCTTCCAAAAGACAATGCATTGATTGTCAATTACGGCCTCGCGAATGATGGGGTAGAGATAATTGCGCAGCGGGTTGAAAAAAATAATGTTATAATCCCTTTTGGGTTGAGTATTGCCAAAACAAATGATACCTCCATTAAAGGAAATAATTCTATCGAAGACTATTATCGTTCATATCAGCGCATAAAAAATCTAGGAGCGTACATCACAATAAATATTAGCTGTCCAAACGCTGGTGACGGCCGCAGTTTTGAAGATGTGAAACTATTAGGCGGATTACTAAAGAAAATTGGGAAACAGGATAAGATGATCTTTCTCAAGTTGTCTCCAGACATCGCGAAAAAAAATGTGGATAAGATCATCAATCTTGCGGAAAAATATAAGATTGCTGGTTTTGTTGTGGCGAATTTAACGCACGATCGTTCGCGTCTCAAAACGCCAAAAAAAGAGATAGAAAACAAGAAAGGAGGGATTAGCGGCATGCCAGTCAGGGAAAAATCAGCTGGATTGTTAAGAGATATATACACAAAGACCAGAGGAAAGTTTATTCTCGTTTCTGTAGGCGGTATTTTTTCTGCGGAAGACGCGTATGCAAGAATTAAAGATGGTGCTTCTTTAGTCCAAGTAGTGACAGGTATGATCTACAAAGGCCCAGGCATTATCAAAGAAATCAATAAGGGATTAGTGCGGTTGATGGAAAAAGAAGGGTATAAATCAATTCAGGAAGCTGTTGGAAAGAATATTGTATAAATTAAATAACCTAGAATCTGTGTGGGGCTTTCCCCACAGCTCTGCTGTGGAAGCATAAGCCATATAGTCTAGGAGTTCTTTGTTTTGGCTTATGCAGTATGCGTGTCATAAGGTGTACATGATTAAGTATCATCTCATTTTTGTGGTGAAGT
>JACRKJ010000054.1 GCA_016219825.1 Candidatus Woesearchaeota archaeon
ATGATGTATTCTGGGAAATTGGCAAAAAAGATGTGGAAATGGCAGCTGAATGGGTAAATTCTATTACTTAACAGTAAAGAAAGGTTTATAAATTATAAGTTACTATTGGGTGATAACATAATACACCCATGGTCTCCAATGATGAACTTTTAAAGAAGTTGCGAAGCGCGTTTAATTTAAATATTTATGAGGCGAAAGTCTGGCTCGCTATCCTCAGCAGAGGCGTCGCGACAGCTGGGGAATTGTCTGATATGAGCAACGTTCCGCGTTCCCGAAGTTATGATGTCTTGGAGGGGTTGGAGAAAAAAGGGTTTATCATTATGAAGCTGGGGAGGCCAATTCAATATCTGGCTGTCCAGCCGCAGGAAATTCTCAAACGGGTAAAAAAGCAGATCACGGAAAAAGCAGAAGAGGAAGTTGTCTCCTTGCAAAAGTTGGAAGGAACTGATGTGTATGATGAATTAAACGGGTTATTCAAGCATGGGATTCAGCATGTGGATCCAACAACAATCGCTGGTTCATTCCAAGGAAGGTCAAGCATTTACGCGCATCTTGGGAGTATGCTTCAAAACGCGCAGAAAGAAGTTACGGTAGTCACAACTGCTGACGGCATCGCGAGAAAATTCGAGAGTCTTAGAAACACGTTCAAAAAACTAAAGCAAAATAAGGTAAAAATCACAATCATCGCCCCATTAAGAACAGAGCGCGCGAAAACTGCGGCGAAAGAATTGGAAGAATACGCGACAATAAAAGACGCCGACTTAAACGCTCGTTTCGTTCTAATTGACAACCAGGAGATTATGTTCATGGTTAATCACGACAAGGAAGTGCATGAGAGCGTTGACACAGCGATCTGGACAAAATCCCCATTCTTCGCTTCCACATTGAAAACATTTTGTGATTCTTTCTTAAACGGAAAAAAATAAGTCAGTCATAATAGCTTTTCTTTCTTCTGATCGTAATGCGGATGCCTTTGCGTCGCATATATATTCTGAGAAGAAGAAGTAAAACAACAAAGAGTAGTATTATTGCAGTAATTATAATCTGTTTTTTTGTAATATAACTCCAGAGATGTTGTGTAGCGGAAGAATAAATTTCTACTTGCATCGCGACAGCGACATTGCCGCCAAGTGTCCCGCCTGCAGAACCTCCAGAGGCAATGATCTTTCCTGTATAGACTTGTGCTTTATTTGAAGGGGGAATATGGTAGATTGCTTTAAAGTGTTTTCCATTTTTAATAGGAAGCTCCAATGGTTGCGGCTCTGGTTCAACATAGAGTGAAGACGAAGTGACTGTTGTAAAATTAGAGATCATTCCTTCTAAACCAAGGTTTGCGGTGATTGGACCATCCCCAGTATTGTAAACAAGATAATTCTCCTCAATAATATTTCCTCCTTCAACATGGAGGATAATACGCTTTGCTGGTGAAACGCCAATGCCAATATTAGCCGTGGCAATGGGTAGCAGAAAGAGCAATGCAAGTATAGAGAACAGAACTATGAAAGAGAGGCGAGATTTTTGCATAGTTACACGCTTCCAGAATCCTCGCAGGTCATCGTATAATTGCCACGGTATAACCCCGCAGGTTGGCTTGCGGGAGTATTCAGCCAGAATCGAAACCAGACAGAGCTGCCTGCAGGTTCAGTAACAGCGACACGATGGGAAGGATTAGTCTGTCCCGTTAAGTTCAAGGGATTACCAGGATAAGTCATATTGTCAAGCGCGGTGCCGCCAGTGCTGTTTGCGGTGGTGGTATTAGATCCCCAAGAAATATTGCCAATATTCAAAATATTTCCTCCTACTGTTTCATATAAATGTTCCCCGCGAAGAGTAATGTTGACCTTAACTGTATTGGTGGCTGCGGCAGTCACATTGTAATCGCTGCCATTGGAAGCGCTACCTACGCCATCAGTGGAATAATTGTAATTGCGGGACGCGTTGAGAGTATTGCCTTGGGTGATGGTAGAGCCTGGCGTGCCAAACGTGATGTTAAGTACTGCGTCGCTCCAGCTGCAGGAGAGCGTGCTTCCTTCTCCAACAGTAAACGTATTGTTGAAGAAAGAAGTAACATTGCCAGTAAGAAGCAAGTTTATAGCGTCATACACTTGATTGGAGCAGACAGTAGAAGGGCATAATGTATATCCGTGAAACAGACGGGGGGTTGTCAATCCTAAAGCGGTTTTATCAATGTTTAACAATGTTAATTGTGCGCTTTTGTTCAGGGTATTGATATTGTCGCTTAGCAACGTAATGTTGTTGTTTTTAATAAAGAGGCTGTTCGTTGTATTCAAGAGCGCATCAATAACGCTAAAGTTCCAATAAAAGACGCTGCCATTCTCTGTTGCAAAAGAGGTATTATAGAATGTTGCGTTCATACCATTAAAGTAAACTGCCAAAGAATCATTAAAAAGGATATTGATCCATGTATTGTTTGTGCTTGCTGCTGCGGTGTAATCACTCGCATTAACTTGTAATGTGCTTTTGAGCAACGTGATATTGGTAAAGTTGACATTGTTTAGCCCGCGTAGGAAAAGCGCCCCAGTCCCTGTCGTTTTTCCCACAAGGAGATAACTAATGTTCGCGACGCTGATATTAATTAAACTAATGCCCATGCCAGAAGAAGGATAAATCGTATTGTTCAAAAGAATAAGGTTGCTTGTGTTGAGAATGCTGATGCCTGTTCCAGTAGAGGTGGAAGTAAGAACATTGTTCCTAAGGGTGATATTCTGAATATGCGCAAGAGAAATAACGTCGCCTGTTCCGCTATTGCTGAAATTATTATATTCAATCGTTATATTATAATTTAATCCAGTAACATAACTGTCAATCCCTCGAGCTGTTCCGCTTAAGAGGAACGTATTTGCAATAATCCAATTTCCCGTAGATGTGCCTAAAAGAATGCTGGCATTGCTATTGGAAAAATTATTTGCCGCGAAGATATTGTTATTGGAACTATCAAGTTGAATGCCGATAGGGCCAGTGATATTGCTCCAGACAATCAGGTTATTGGAAGCTATTGTTAAGTTAACAGCTGGTTTTGTTGCGTGCGCTGTGCGAATCTCGCTGTTCGAAATATTGTTCTGTACAGAATTAATAATTTTCAGTGCGTCTGCTCCTCTGCTTTTAAGAGTAGTATTATAGATAAAGTTCAACGCTGCGTTTGTATCCAGCGCGAGAGCGGAGCTGTCATTGGTTCCATTTGCATTAATGTAGGTATTCGTAATATTATTCATCGCGGAAAAAAGCAGGTTAATGCCTGTGCGGTTTGTGTAGTCAATAAAAGTATTGTTGATTTTGCTGATATTAACTTGGTTAAAGAAGATGCCGTATTCTGTCATGTTAATCACGCAGTTTTGAATGCTGACATTCATGACGCTAGTTCCGTTGATGCCATAAATATTCAAACCTCGTTGGTCTATGCTTCTGCCGGTAATCTGGAAATTGTTGCAGTTCAAGGTAATATTGCTCTTGCCAAAAGAAAGTCCAGGCCCAGAGCAAATAGTGCCCATAACGCCAGTGGCATCAAATGTCTCATTATGGAGATTGGTGGTAAGCGTAAAGGAGTTCAGTAAACCAACACCGCATCCAACAAGGGTCTGTTGACGTTTCTCACTCACGTTGATAATACCATTTGTATCATTGACGGAAACATTGAAAAAATACGTATCAGGGCGAAGATGGCTGATATTCAAGGTGTAATTGGTGGAATCGCCGGTTAATTGTAAACTGGTAATATTGACTGCTGCTGTCGCGTTAAAAACATCAAAGATGACTGCTCGTGTATTTGCATCGCTGATACTGACATTGATTAAAATAAAATCCCTGTCCCAATGCGTATTATTCGCGTCTGTTGGTGCTGTAATATTGATTTTTGGCGCGTAATTAGGGTAGGTGGGTGTCCATTCAAACGCCAAGCTATATCTTTCAAACGTCGTAGCTGTTGTGTTGAGTCCAATTTGCAAGTCCCCGTAATTTGTTAAGTTCAGCGTATTTGTGTTATTCCAATAAAATGATCCAATTGTGAAGTTCGCGTTGAGGCGGGCTCCTACCATTTTTTCGCGATCTGCTGATGTCGGGTTCGTTGCGATTGAAACCCATGCTCCTGTGCCGTTAAATCTGGATCCTCGTCCGCCAGTGCTGCGGCAATGCGGATTGCAAAGCGTGTTATTAAAAATAAAGGCAGTACCATCTGTATCCCAGACTAGTTGTCCGATATGCCCTGTTTGGTTCCACGCGAAATCCGCAGCGCGCGTATTTATGGTGTCAACCGTTAGGTCAATATTTGGCGTTACAGTCCAGTTCGTGCCATTCCACCACGCTGTTCCGAGATTGGATCCTGAATCTGTGAAAACTGCTGTTATATTTATTGATCCCGCGATTGGTTCTGCTTTCAGTTGAATCCACGCTAGATCATTCGCATCAGTCTGGTCAATATCAAAGTCATTCCACATTCTCCACGCTGCCCCATCCCATAAAAAACTCGTCACATTTCCTGTGGTTCCATTTGAGCCAACCACTAACGCCCTTCCGAGTTGATCATATGCGACTGCTAATGCTTGGACACCGCCTACTGCCAATGCTGTCGCGTTTGAGGCGATGGTCATAATATTTCCCCAAGCTGATCCGTTCCAGACAAAAGCTCGGATATCAGAATCATTGACATCAAATCCCACGAACATAAGTTCATTATTGCTCATATTTCTGGCGAGCTTTGGCCAAGCGTAGGTGATATCTGTCGTTGCGGCAGTATCATCTAAACAGTTTTCTGCCTGCGCGGTGAGATTATAATCCCCATATTTCAAGATCTTATACCCAAGATCACAGGTTGTCGCGCTGTTGTTGACGCTATAGACAACCATTGCGTTGCTGGTATTGGTTTCAAACTCGACATCAAATGGCCTGTAGGTAGTTGCCCCAAGCATTTGATCTGTGACATTTGCGAATCGCCAGCTCAAATTCCAATTGTTTGTTGTTGAGCAATTATTCCTAGCGGTCGGGTCGCAGACATATGAATGTAAGAATCGGTCTACGGTTTCTACGACGATGATCTGTCTTTGAGAGAGATTTGAATATTTCATGACAATCCATTGTATCGCGTTATTGGTGGTGTTTAACTCAATTTCTGAGCCCCACCCTGTTCCTGACGCGTTCCATTGTCTGATCTTTGATGAATTTAATCTGTATGTTCCTGTATTTGAGGCGTACGCGATAGTTGCGTTGTTCGCAATGACGATTTGGATAATATTTTGTATAAATAACGCTATTACTATCGCTAAAAATATGAGAACGCTTGATTTTTTCATAGCCTCTTTATTTATACGAAATTTTCACCTCTTTGATTTCACCATTGAAGTTATTAAAGATTTTGCCAGTCCAAGGGATATATCCAATATTTCCGCCAATCGAAAAGGGCATTTCATTATTTAAATTATGGAACTGTGGAGCATCGGTTTCAGCTTCAAGATTTCCATCGACGTAGATCTGCGCTGTTGTTTGGTTGAGGATTGCAATAATAGTATGGTCTATTCCATCATTGAATGATTTTATTGTTTCTAGGTTAATGCTTACATCAAGGTCTGCGGCGCTTAAGATAATCGTTCCTGATTTATCCACGAGAAGGTCAACCCAATTGGCATTTGGATAATCGTGTTTCGATGCGATTGTTCCGAATCCGCTTGGGTTTACCCTTATCTTTGCGGCAATCTTAAATGAATTATTCGTGAACTTCAATCTCTCTGAATTTGGTAATATGTCATAGTCTCTTTCACCATCGAAATATGTTTTTCTTCCTTTGTTCTTATTTAAAATTTGGATGTTCCAAGTCACATTCTTTTCTTCGCTGCCTCTTTCGAAATTAATGGAAGGGTCATCGAATAACGTTGTATTTTCTATCTCTTCATTGTTTTCTTGGATTGTTCCATTTGTGCTGTTCTTGGATATGGAGGCTGTGCCGTTCTCTGTCCCATTTGTTAGGCTGATAGTTTCATTTGCGGTTATATTCGTAAGGATTGTTTCATTGAATGTTGTGTTCATAATATCAAGCAAGGTAGTATTCTCTTCAAGAGTTCCGTTTATTGCAGCGAACCCGGTAATGCCTTTATGGAATCCAGTCGCGAACATGATGCCTCCGAATGTTGCGAAGAGCAGGATAAGTGAGATAATCGATGCGAGGATGGTCTTTGTTTTATTCTGTTTTTCAAGAAGCGTGCGGTCTGCTGCAAGTCTCGCTTCGCATGCTGTGGTTGTTTGATTGTAGTAGTGTTCCCAAGCGTTGAATGTGCGTCCCTTCAGGCAGAGTCTGCTTTCTTTCTGGAAAGTCTCATAACTGATCAAACCATCAGCGTAATGTTTGTTGAGCGTTTGGAGCGTGGAAGAGAGTTGTCGCAGCTCTTTTTCAGATCTGGCAATTCGCTGCTCGTAAGCAGAGATTCTCATTTTCAGATCCTGTTTACTGGACATAATTCCCCTTCATTTTTTTCTCCGCGCGGTTGTGCACAGTCCAGATCGTCCTGTCATCACGATGGAGCGCTTCTGCGATGGCGTGATAAGAAAGTCCGTAATGCGTTTTCAAGTGGACAACAATAGTTTCAAGGACGCTGAATGTTCTTGAGGCGAACAAAGAAATAGGAATATAAAACTGGGAAGCAGAAAGGACAAATAGTTCAGGATGTTTTTCTTTGCTAGCGTTATATGCCTGCCAAATCGTTTTTTCGCTTCTATGAAGAAGCGCTGCGATGGATTTATTGTCTAGGTGCAGATTTTCTTTTAAAAATTTGACAACAGTTTCCAAACCGCTTAAGGTGGGATTGAAAACATTGACTGGGATGTAGATATCTTTGCGTTCGATTGCATGGAGAAGTTCAACGCCCTGGAGGTTGTACGTTCTCTGCAGATGCTCAAAAAGCGCCTTAAAATACGCGAAATTTGGATCAGAAGCAAACTGCGGACTAGGTGGAACTGCCTCTTTTGGCCCCTTTTTCCCAGTTTTCACTAAATCACTTCTTGTTATGTAAGTATTTTATCTGTCTTTGTAAGTAATATAATCTATTTAAACCTTATGTAATCTGTATATGTAAGTAAAATTACTTATATTTGTAAGAAACAAGCTTTTTACAGCTAAAAATCAAGGTTTATCCCGAAAATAAATTTTGGAAAGGCAAAGGTTTTTTAACAAGTCTATATCAAAGAAACCTAATGGATCTGAAGAAAATTCTAAACACCTTTCATCCATTTGAGCGGAGAGTGTTTCCTGTTCTCAAGCATGCGCACACGCTTGAGGAGATTATGAAAGCGACAGGCATGCAGGAGATTGAAGTCATGCGGGCGTTGCAGTGGCTCAGCAACAAAGAAGTAATTAAAAAAGAGGGTTTTATCAATCCAAAGACAACAACATTCATTTCTCTAACGCAAAAAGCGGAGCGGTATCAAAAAGAAAAACGTCTGCCAGAGCGGAAAATTCTTGAGTATCTCCAAAAACATCATAAAGCTACAAAAACCATCTTAAAAAAAGAATTAAATTTGGAGGAAGAGGAGTTCAACGCGATCTTGGGCATTCTTAAAAAAGAGAATTATATCCACATTTTAAAAAATAGCGACATTGAATTGCAGATTACAGAAAAAGGGTTGGAAAATAAGACATTAAGCCAGGATGAGCATCTCTTTGAAAAAATATGCGGGGAAGGAAGTGTGCAAAAAACAAGTGAGCATTCTTCTGAATTTTTGAAAAGAAGGGGATTAATTGAAGAAAAGGAAAAAGCGGAGCGGATAATTATATTGACCCCCTTAGGTGAAAAGCTTTCAAAAGAGAAAATATCAAATGAGGTATTGGACAAACTAACGCCCGAAATGCTTAAAACAAAAGCGTGGAGGGAAAAAGAATTCCGGCGATTCGACATTAAGGTGGAAGTTCCAAGGATCTATCGGGGAAAACGGCATTTTGTTGATCAAGCGATTCAATCCATTAAACGTATTTGGCTGGATCTGGGTTTTAAAGAGCTGGAGGGGAATCTGGTGGAAACCGCGTTCTGGGATCTAGATGCGTTATTCGTTCCGCAGGATCATTCAGCGAGGGAAATGCAGGACACGTTCTTCGTCAAGGGAAAGACTGGAATCTTAAAGGGAGACATTCCAGAGCAGATCGCGAAAAAAATAAAAGCGGTGCATGAAACTGGCGGTGATACAGGAAGTGCAGGCTGGGGCGGGGTATGGAATAAGGAAAAAGCGAAAGAACTGTTATTGATAACCCATGACACATATTTAAGTGCAAAGACGCTTGCCCATCTCAAAAAAGAAGATCTGCCTTTTAAATCATTTCAGATTATGAAAGTCTTCAGGAATGAGGCCTTGGATTGGAAGCATTTGTTTGAATTTTATCAGGTGGGTGGCATTGTTGTTGATCAAGATGTGAACTTAAGAAACTTATTAGGGTACTTAAAGCAGTTTTTCAAAAAGATGGGTTATCCAGATGTCCAAATTCGTCCATCTTTTTTTGGATACACTGAACCTTCAGCGGAGATTTTCGTGTTTCATCCAATTAAAAAAGAATGGGTGGAAGTAGGCGGAGCTGGAATGTTCCGGCCAGAAGTGACGAAGCCATTATTAGGATTTGAATGTCCAGTCATTGCGTGGGGAATTGGTTTAGAGCGTGTGTTGACAGATTATTATAAAATTAAGGACCTGCGTGAGATTTACAAAAATGATCTGAGACAATTACGGGATATGAAGGAGTTTATGAAATAAATGGCAGCGATTATTATTCAGAAAAAAAGTTTCTTGGATCATTTGAAAAAAGCATTGGCAGACAGCGAGATAACAGCTATAATCCAAAAATTAGGGGTAAGTGTCGAGCAAATAACACATACAGAACTAACGCTGGAAGTGCTCCCAAACAGGCCTGACTTATTAAGTGAAGCTGGTTTAGTGCGGGCGTTGCAGGCGTTCTTAGGAATAAAAAAAGGATTAAGAAAGTATGCTGTGAGAAAAAGCGGTGGAAAAGTATTCATTGATCCAAGCGTCAAGGATGTTCGCCCATATACCGCTTGCGCGTTAGTGAAGAAATTAAATTTCGGCAATGAAAAGATAAAAGAGATTATGCAATTGCAGGAAAAATTGCATGCGACGTTCGGAAGAAACAGAAATAAAGTAGCGATTGGCATGTATCCTTTAGACAAAATAAAATTGCCGATAACATACACTGCGAAAGCTCCCCAAGAGATCCGATTCCGTCCATTGGAAGCTAATAGGGAAATGTCAGCGACAGAAATTTTAGAGGAGCATCCAGCAGGAAAAGCGTACGCTTATTTATTGCAAGAAGCGAAAAAATATCCTGTTTTTATCGACGCGAACAAGAATATTTTATCCTTGCCTCCGATTATCAATTCCCATGAAACTGGGAGGGTGACAGAAAAAACAACCGAAGTCTTCATAGAATGCTCCGGCCATCAGTCTGGCGCGGTAAAAACCTGTTTGAATCTAATTGTTACAACCTTGGCTGAGATGGGCGGGGAAATCTATTCAATGGAATTAAACGATGGAAAGAAAAAAGAAACAACGCCTGATTTAACGCCTGTAAAAAGAAAACTCAATATAAAATATCTAAATCAGCGGATTGGCGCAAGCTTTAAAGAAAAAGAAATAAAATTTCTGCTTGAGAAGATGGGTCATGACTACAATGCTGGGAATGTCTTTATTTCAGCGTATAGGACAGATATGCTGCATGAAATTGATCTGGCGGAAGACATTGCGATCGCGTATGGCTATGAAAACCTGAAACCAGAGCTTCCAAACGCTGCGACTGTCGGGGAAGAAAGCCCATTTGAAGTGTTTAGAAATAAACTTTGTAATCTTCTGGTTGGATTTAGGCTACTGGAATTGAATACTTACCATTTAACAAGTGAAGAAGTTGTAAACGAAAAAATGAATCATAATGGGGAAATAATTGAATTGGCGAATGTCGCAAATCAGGAGTTTAATGTCTTGCGTTCATGGATGCTTCCTGGGGTGATGCAAATATTGGGAGAGAATACGCGTTATGAATATCCGCAAAGAGTGTTCTGTTCTGGAATAGTGTTTAAAAAAGATGAACAGGAAGAAACCAGAATCAAAGAACAAACAAAACTCGCTGTTGCATTGGCTGGGAAAGGGGAGGACTTTACAAAAATAAAACAAATCCTCGCAGGCATGATGGATGCGCTTGCTGTAATATGGTCTATTAAAGAGACAGAGCATCCGAGTTTTATTGAAGGCAGGGTCGGAGCTGTTCTTGTGGATGGAAACGAAATTGGATTTGTAGGGGAAATTCATCCGCGAGTCTTGGATAACTTTAAAATTGAAATGCCTATGGCTGCTTTGGAATTGAATCTTTCTGAATTATTTAAAACGCTAAAATAAAATTTAAAAAAAGAAAAAATTATTGCGGCAGGTTTGCTAAGGATTGTAAGGAGGCGACAGCCATAATCCCTAAAACAAAAACAACCATCATAATAACAAGCGCAACAACCAATGGGATCACGATAACAGCGACAGCTTTTCCTGTAGATAGTTTATGCACCTCACGTACTGCGACAACAGCGACAACCAAGGACCAGATGCTCGTAAACGCGCTGAGAATAGATCCTAAGATGGGAATAACAGCGATCCAATTCAAAAAACTCGTAACAGAGACCACTCTGAACAACTGCATGTATGTTCCGCTGCCTCCAAAAAGTTTAGCCAATATGTGGTAGATCCCAACGCCAATCGCGAAACCTAGTATGACAAAAATAGGCAAGACAATGATGGGAAAAATTGCGAGAAACGCGAATGAGCCAATA
This sequence comes from Candidatus Woesearchaeota archaeon, assembly GCA_016219825.1. Lineage (GTDB taxonomy): Archaea > Nanobdellota > Nanobdellia > SCGC-AAA011-G17 > GW2011-AR18 > JACRKJ01. The sequence continues at coordinate 10,812 of JACRKJ010000054.1, forward strand.
GAAGCTGCAACACCCGCTAATGCGAGAAATAAGACACCTGCTTTTGTAGATGATTCATCATTCGCAACTTTCATAATCTCTTTTTTATCTAATTTCAGAATTTCAAATCCTTGTTTGAGTTTACCGACAAAATTCATAATGATTCCTCCGATTTTATGGTAATATCAGGAAACGGCTATATAAATGTTTCCGTAGCTGAAACTTACCTCTTTTTTAAAAGGGCGTATCTTTGCATTGTGTCTTGGACAGCAATATGCACAGGCCGCATCGAAATATCCAGTTTTTCTAAGTTTAGGGATTGCAACTTGTTTGTAGATCGTTTTTTTGCTGCTAATCCTTGTTTGACAAGCGCGTCTTCAGAGATCCAAGTGCAGTTATGGGAAGGGTCAACATATTTTTTATAATATGCCAAGATTTCACGATGCTTGATCGTTCCTGGGTTCACGACGTGAAAAATGCCGGAAGCTTTCTTTTCAAGCAATGTATAAAAAACTTCAACCATATCTTCTACCACCGTAATGCTGTTCTCAACGTCAATAACTTGGGAATAGCTCGCGAGTTTGTCAATAATGTTTCCTGGAGAAGGGATAAAATCCATGGGCATGCGGATTCTCGCGATGCCGACGTTGGGGAAATTCTTCAAGAGTAAGTCTGCGGCGTATTTGCTCTGCGAATACACAGCAGAAGGATTGGCGAAATCATCTTCCTTCCATCCAAGGGGATCAGGGGAATCTCCATAAAAAACGCATCCAGATCCAATATGGAGTAAATACGTATTTTTTTGGTGGCACGCAAACGCTAAAAAGAGCGGGACAGCAACATTCCCAAAGAGTGTTTCAGGTTGATGGGTTTCGCACCAATCAACATTCGGTTTTCCCTTTACGCCAGCGGCGTTCAAAACAGCGTCTGGTTTGTATTCTTCTAAAAGAGCGAGTGCGTCTGCCGCAGAAGCAATTTTTTTAGGAGCAAGGATTGCTTTTTCTTTCCATGCTTCAGCGCACCGTTTTCCAATATATCCATTCCCTAGAATAAGGATTCTAGTCATGTTTTTCGTTCACCATATGTTTTTTGCGCGGCGCGGTCAACAACAGGGGGTTTCTGCAGCAATGGCTCCCACCACCATTTATTGTGTTTGTACCATTCAACAGTCTCTAAAATCCCAGACGCGAACGTGTGTTTTGGTTTCCATCCCAAGGCGCGAAGTTTAGACGAGTTAATCGCGTATCTGAAATCATGACCAAGCCGATGTTCAACATGTTCAATCCATGAATCATCTTTTCCTAAAAGGGAAAGTACTTGTTTTGTGACGTCAAGATTCGTCTTTTCCTCTCCGCCGACACAGTATGCTTCTCCAATTTTTCCTTTGTCTAAAACAAGCTCAATCGCGCGGCAATGATCTTTCACATAGACCCAGTCCCGTATATTCTCCCCATTTCCCATAATGGGGACTTTTTTTCCAGTAAGCAGGTTTGTAATAAAGCGGGGGATTAATTTTTCAGGATGATGATATAGCCCGAAATTATTGGATGAGTTCGTGATAGTGATTGGTAAATGATAAGTCTCAAAATAGCTTTTTACTAAGAGATCTGAGGAAGCTTTTGAATCGGAGTA
>JACRKJ010000053.1 GCA_016219825.1 Candidatus Woesearchaeota archaeon
AGTGCAGTAACATTAACCTTTTGCACAGGTCTGTCTTTCGTATGCACATTAAATATGGCGAGCCGTGTTTTGTCATCAGGAAGATCAATATGAATAAGCCTGTCAAAACGCCCAGGCCGCAGCAATGCAGGATCAATTAAATCCTTTCTGTTTGTCGTTGCAAGGATGAGCACATCCTTGAGTTCTTCTACACCATCCATCTCTGCTAAAAATTGGGAAATAAAACGTTCTGATGTTCCTCCATCTCCTCCTACAGTGCACCGTGCAGGAACGATGGAATCTATCTCGTCAAAAAATAATATGCATGGGGCTGCCTGTTTTGCCTTTCTAAAAATATCCCGCAGCTGTTTTTCACTTTCTCCAACATATTTTGAAACAAGTTGAGGTCCTTTGATAGAAATGAAATTAACACCACTTTCATGCGCGGCTGCCTTTGCAAGGAGTGTCTTGCCTGTTCCAGGCGGTCCATAAAGTAAAATCCCTTTTGGGGATGTATATTTAGATTATTCAAATATCGCTCCAAATTTGAGCGGCCATTCAACTGTCTCAATAAGTCCCTTTTTGACATCATCAAGTCCGCCAATATCATTCCATGTGACAGAAGGCGTTTCAATAGATACTTCACGCATTGCGCTCGGTTCTACAAATTTTAGTGCTCCATAAAAATCATCTTTCGTCACTTTAATATTTCCAATAAGTTCTGCTGGCAGTTGTTTTTCAATATCTATTTTTGACACAATCTTACGCAGTGCATGCATTCCTGCTTCTTTGGCTAATGAGTTCAAGTCAGCTCCAACAAATCCATGGGTAATCTCTGCAAATTCTTTAAGGTTCACATTATCTGCAAGTGGCATGCCGCGGGTATGTACCTGAAGGATCTCAAGTCTTCCTTCTCTGTCAGGAATACCAATTTCGATTTCTCGATCAAAGCGGCCGCCTCTTCGTAATGCTGGATCAATTGAATCAGGAATGTTCGTTGCGCCAATAACAATAACCTTCCCTCGCGCTTCTAAACCATCCATTAATGTTAAGAGTTGAGACACTACTCGTTTCTCTACCTGTTTTTCTCCTGATAACGCTTCGCGTTTTGGCGCAATGCTGTCTATTTCATCAATAAAAATGATAGAGGGAGCTTTTTTTTGCGCTTCTTCAAAGATTTCACGCAACCGCTCTTCACTCTCTCCATAGTATTTTGCAATAACTTCTGGACCTTTAATAGAATAAAAACTTGCATTACATTCATTGGCAACTGCCTTTGCTAGTAATGTTTTCCCAGTTCCTGGAGGACCGTACAAGAGCACTCCTTTTGGCGGGTCAATGCCTACCTGCTGAAATAACTCGGGGTGTCGCAAGGGAAGTTCGATCATCTCACGAACAAGCGCAATTTCACGCTTTAATCCACCTATGTCTTCATAATTAATGTGAACCCCTGTCGTTCCTTCTATATGCTTCTCTTTTAAGTCAATTTCTGTCTCTTTTATTATTAATAAAACACCACCTGGATTTGTAGAGGTGACACTAAAACTCAATGGGCTTCCAAGCATCTCTACTCTGATGACTTGACCATTCATGAGCGGGCGTCCTTCAAGAATTTTCTTCAGATATTCACTGCCTTTAATAATGCGCACAGCCTGCATAGGAGTAAGCACAATTTTCTTAGCTTTCTTTGCTTCAACTTTTTGGACAGTGACCCTCTCTCCAATACCTACACCAGCATTGCTTCGGATATCACCATCAATGCGGATCGCAATTTTTTCTACATCTTCAGGATATCCTGGCCAAACTATCGCGCAAGCAGTCTTTTTCGCAGTAATTGTAACAATATCACCACTAACAAGACCTAAATTCTCCATATCTTTATTGCTTATTCTCGCGATACTTCGTCCAGCGTCACGATGTTTTGCTTCTTCGACCGCAAGTTCGAGTGTTTTAGCCATTACATATCAGATTTCGATATTTTACCTATATAAATCTTTGGAAAAATTGGAGAGGAAAATGATGTAGAAAAATAGGGGGAGGAAGGGCAAAAAAAGATAGTCAAAATAGCTTTAATGCTGGGTTTTTCTCTGCACAATAATCATACCCTTCTCCCCTACTTTTTATCGTTTAGAAATAGTACTGACTATAAAGTTATATATACTTATTTCTTAAATCAAAGTTCGTATCGAGATTCGATATAAGTCCTGTAGAAACTGTTTACTCATTTACTACTGTTTTTGGATAAACGAAATAATCTCTCTGTTCCAGTTTGACCTATATAACCACGGGTAAAACTTATATACTTGTTCTATTTATTGTCGGGAAGAGGTGTTAGTTATGAAAAAAAACAAGTGGTACAACTTCTTTTGTCAAAATAAATCATGTAAAACACATGGGAAAAAAGGTCTTGGAAATTTGATAAGTAATGGTCATGACAGAAATGGCGCAAGAAAATTATTTTGTAAAGAATGTGAAACTTCTTTTAATGAAACAAAAGGAACGCCATTTTATCAAAAACATTTAACGAAAAAAGAAATCATAAAAATATCAAAACAATTTGTTGAGAAAAGTAGTTTACGTGGTGTTGCACGAGCGACAGGACATCATCTTGA
>JACRKJ010000055.1 GCA_016219825.1 Candidatus Woesearchaeota archaeon
CGAATGTACGGGGATTAAAATATATAAGAACAACAAGACCAAAGACAAAAGTGCTGTACAGCAACCATGAAGAATTTGAATTAGGAGAGTTTAAAGTGCATCCAAGCTCGAAACAAGATCAAGCAATTATTGTAGCTGCTGGAATTACAGTCCATGAAGCTGTAAAAGCAATAGAAAGATTAAAAGCGGAGAATATTTTTGTGACGCTTGTTGATTGTTATTGTTTAAAGCCGTTTAATAGCAAGCGATTTACAGACCTCGTGAAAAAAACAGGAAATAAAGTCATAATTGTTGAGGACCATTACGCGGAAGGCGGATTAGGAGAGATGATTCTAAGTGAAGTAAAAAATTTAGACACAAGTGTGGAGCATTTGGCGATACGAGAGCTTCCTCATTCTGGGACGAAGGAAAAACTGATGGAAGAATATAGCATTGACAGCAAGGCGATTGGAAGGGCGGTAAAAAAAATTCTTAATGCGTAAGATGGAATAAGTCAGGATAATCAAGAAATTCTTTATAGAGTGGAAAACGCGCTTTTTGTGCCTTACCTTTTTTCAATGGGAGCAGTTTTATAAATTTTTCATTAGCGACAAAGCGATTTCCTTTGACATAATAGTACATCATCCCATGTTTTTTCTCTACATCCTTATAATTAGAATCAACCTTAGCAGGCATTAAGTTCGCCATAATAAGCGTTTTTTTTCCTACATTGATCGTCACATGCCAGTATTCATACGGCACAATAACTCTTGAGCCTGTGGAAGCGAAGATAGCCAAAACTTCTTTTTCATTTTCAAACAAATATAACGCCTCTCCAAATAATACTTCATAAATTTCAACGCCTTTATGGTGGTGTCCCTTTGTTTTGATAAATTCCTTCCCCAAAAAACCAGGAGGGACAACAGTAATGTCATAGCGCAAAGTATGTTGCTTAAATAATGATGTATGTTCAGGCAGATGCACATTACGGTACATAAAATAAAGGGGATTTGTGGTTTTAACAGTAGGGTCAAGTAAAACAGAACGGATATCTTTCAGCGTCCGGACATCTGCTTTCGGGATAACTGCGATAGAAGTAAAGGAATGTGTGGTCTCATTGTACTGTAATGGAAATCCAGCTGTTTTCGTAAGATGAATCATACTCTTTGCAGTATTGGAGAACAAGGAAATATTTAAAGGTTAAGATATTTAAAGACTAAAAATCTAAAACAACTAAAAGAGGAAACATGTTCGATATTATCACGCTAGGAACAGCTGCTCAGGATATTTTTCTCAATGTAAATTTTCTTAAAAAACAGAATAATCTCATTTGTATTGAGCCTGGCAAGAAATGGGATATAGAGCGTCCGTTTATCCAAACTGGTGGCGGAGCGACAAACACGGCAGTTGCATTCTCTAGATTAGGTTTCAAAACAGGGATCATCGCGAGGATTGGAAATGATGACGCTGGTCACATTATTCAAAAAACAGCGCGGGAAGAGCATATAGATCTTAAATTCTTGCAGAAGGATAAACATGAAGGGACAGCGTTTTCTGTTATCTTAACCAAAGAGAATGAAGACAGGACAATCTTCACCTATCGGGGGGCGTCACAAAAAATAAACCTAAAAGAAATAACGCTAAACCAGCTCAACACAAAATGGCTGTACATCTCAGGCTTACGAGGGGATTCAATTGAAGTTCTCGAACCAATTTTAAGATACGCGAAACAAAAAAAGATACAGGTGGCGATGAATCCAGGAAGCCAGGAACTGGAAAAGAGAGAATTACTCAAGTATGTGGATGTTCTTATCGTAAACAAGGAAGAGGCTGAGAAAATAGCTGGGGTAAAAGCAGATAGTTTAGTATTGTTAAAAAAAATAAAAATGTTAGGCCCGAAAATAATAGCGGTTACGAATGGAAAAGAAAAAATATACATCGCAGATGAAAGCAGAACATATAGTTCTTTGCCGTATGATGTTGAAGTGAAAAACACATTAGGAGCTGGAGACGCGTTTGGCTCAGGGTTTGTAGCTGCTGTAATGCAGAATAAAACAATGGAAGAGGCGATTATTGTAGCGAATCTCAACGCGTCAAGCGTTATACAGCATGTGGGTGCGAAGATTGGATTGCTCTATAAAAGTCAAGTGAAAAAATATAAAGAACAGCGGAAGATAGTAAAGATAAAAGAAGAAAATTAAACAGGCGGGATAGTATAGGTTACTTCTGTTGGCAGCCAGTCAAGGTTGCATTTATTATTTATTGATCCTTGTGAAAGGCACTGAACAGAGACAATGAAATTTCCATTCCACAAATCCATAGGCCACCAGACAACCCCCCATTGGTCAGGGTCAAAGTCATTGATTACATTAAACCAGTATATTTTTTCAGCAACGGTTAGATTAGTAATATGGCCAGGACCCCAAGTGTTTCCGCCATCTCTGCTGACATTGACCTGGATCTGGACAGCATTCGGATTGGATTTTCTAAAGCGGACAGTACTATCCACAGTCACGTTAACATAACCGCCATAATTGCGAACCTGCAAAACTTCTACAAAAACACCATTTACCCATTGGGAAGTGCCATTGGTGAGGTAGGAAGTATTCCCATCAACAGTAACGCCCACAGTGCTCGGATCTGAACCAACAGAGGAAACAAAGAAGCCGCAAAATTGGATGGGATAAACAAGGTGATAATTAAACCCTGTCCAGACAAGAGTCCGATTAAAAATCTCAACAGGGTCGCAGGTGTTGTTTGCCCATGCATCAGCACGTACACGAAGACCGTTAATGACCCAGTCTGAATATAAAAAATCAAAGCCATAATTTTCCCATAATCCCCATGCAGGAAGCTGAGAGGAACCATTTGCGTAGCCTCCGCCGTTTGCATATGCCGAAGTGCAATTCCGCCAGAGAGAGCTTGCATTAAGGAGGGGGCAACTAGTTGGGGACTGTGTGGATTGGTAAGCTGAAACAGATACAATCAAGAGAAGAAAAAAGAACGGAAGGACAAGATATTTAAATTTCATGAGAAATATTTATCCTCATTCTCTTATATAAAGATTTAGAGTAAATTGGCATTCCGCGGCTATCCCAATCACAGCAGAGCTGTGGGGAAAGCCCCACACAGATTCTAAACGAGAAAGAAACAAATGAATATCAACATTTGACCTTAGAAATCTATAAAAACCACAAAACGAAAGAAAATCCATGGAAAAGAGGACAGTGGCGGAGATACGGAGAAAGCTTGATGAGTTGTTCACATCCTGTATAAATCAGATTCTAAACCTCGCTGAAGAGGAGAAAAGCGTGGAGCAGAAAGAAGAGCTAAGTAAGAAATTGAGGGAATACAAGGCAGAGCTTGCCTCATTTACAAAAGCGATGAAGGAAAATAAGGAATTGCGCTATGGAAACCTCTTAAACGCGCTAAACGAAGCAGAAGCGTTGGTTTCTGAAGAGGGAAAGGGGGTAATAGACATCTTAGAAAGGCAGCTGAATGAAGAAACAAAAGAAATCCAAAAAACAATCACTGAAGCCAGGGAAAAGCAGAATTTATTGATTAAGTTTTTAGAGACAGAAGGAAAGGTGGAGTTGTAGGATGTGGGGTAAAGTAAAGCTTTGGTTCAAGAGATTATTCGCTGGAGAAGTGTCCACTGAGCAGATCCATAA
>JACRKJ010000056.1 GCA_016219825.1 Candidatus Woesearchaeota archaeon
AACTGGTCTTTTTCCAAGCGCCCTAAAAAGAATATCCTTCGCAAGAATCGCTCCATGTAAAATGCTGTTTTTTTAACAAACGGAAGATTTTTGACTTCATCCTCACAATGAAACCCAGAAACGCCTTTCGCTCCAGGATACTTATTATACACTTCTACTATTCTTTCAATGTATTTTTTGTCCAAACTCACGTCATCATCTATAAAGACAATTATTTTTGCATCTTTGTGGGAAGCTTTGACTCCGACGTTTCTCGCTATTGTAATTGAGGGAGGGGAAGAGAAAACATACTTCACATTTTTCATCTTGCTTTGATTGCAGACTTTTTTTGTATTCTCTGTCGTGCTTTGATCTACAACGAGAATCTCTCTTGGCTGCGGATATAATTTTTTCATCTCTTTCAAAGTCCGCTTCACTTCTTCCGCCCGTTGGTAACTTGGAATCACAATGGAAATATCTTTCGCTGTGTACATTTATACTCCATTCTTTACAGAACCACTAATCTTATTTTTAACCTTGTCGAACGCGAGTTTAATCATTTCTATATCCTCTTTTTCAAATACCTTTAATATTATCAAGAGGAGAAGATACACACCTAGTAGAATACTACTTGCCACTCCTATCTTTATTATCCCATTACTTATTGGAAGATAAAATGATATACTCAGCACTATCGCTGCAGCCCCCATCATCGCAAGCAATGGACGAACCATTGTTTTTGCAATAATTGCACTTGATTCTATCTTCGCATATTTGTCTGCTTGGTACAAAGAAACCGCCGCCAATAAGAAATAGCTTGTCATTGTCGCTACAGAAGCGCCAACAAACCCCCACCATTGAATAAAGAAATAATTAAGAATAATGTTTATCGCTCCAATGACAACTGTATCCCAAAAAATCAATTTTGTTCTCTTTACAACATTCAGCATACTGCTTCCTACTGCAGACAGCGCGAAAAAGAAATATCCGATTGAAAGCCACTGCAACGCATTTGCCGCTTGGCTATATTGAGAACCAAAAAATACTGTTAAGAACTGCCTTCCGAACACGAGCAAAACCGCCATTAGCGGGAGATTTAATAGAACAACCCACTTCGAAATGCGCTGGTAGACTTCTTTCATCATTTTTTTATCTTTCTTTATCCACAGTTCTGTCATCAAAGGGATAAAAATACTTAAGACCGCAATGCTTGCAATATTCAATAAGTTCGCTGTCGGCAACGCAGCGTTGTAAATTCCTACTTTCTCCACATCAATGAACCTTCCAATCATCAACGTGTCTGTCCATCCTAAGACATATCCAGCAATTGTGCTCAACATAAGGGGCAGCGAAAGAAAAAGGATTCCTTTCGTTTCTTCTTGACTCAATCCCTTATTTATTTTCAAATGCAGCATTTTTTTCACCGCGCCATACGCCACTATCGCGCCAATTCCGATTGTTGCTGCATAAATCGCGACAATCCCAAATATCTTTACTCCCAGCACAACCGCGATGATTGTGACAATAACCCTTGTTAAGTTTTCTATTCCGATGACAATAATAGATTCTTCTGTAATCTTTTTATACGCTCGAAATGTGGAAAGGAAAATCCTATAGACTGTGTAAAACGGAACAGCTCCAGCAAATATTTTGACTACTGCGCTTAAGCGTTGCTCATGAAACCATTTTCCCAATACTCCCGCGCCAAGCCATAAAATAACCGCAATAACAACGCTCCAGACAACCCCAATAATCAACGTTGTCCTTATTACTCTCCCAATTTCTTCAGACTTGTTTCTGCTTCGATAGGAAGCTATTGGCTGCAAAATTCCACTTTCAAATCCCAACAGCCCAATCGCTGTCGCTATGCCAAAAATAGCCAACCCCAATGAGAACAATCCGTATTCCGCTGGGCCGCTTCTCGCGATTGTCGCGCGATAGATATACGCAAATAGTTTTGAGAAGAATAATCCTATAAATGATATAACAATTCCCTTTACAATCTGCTTTAGATAGAACTGGCCTTCGCTTTTCATCTCTTTTCGCAACCTTCGTCCTTTTTAGACTTTTTGCAATGCTGGATCAGGATACTGCAGGGCCATATCATACGCATATTCTTCTGGAGAAAGCTTGAATCCTTGAGGATAAGTTACTTTCCACACTTTGATTGGGCCAATAAGCCTTCCTTGATAGATCGCTAAAGGCATGTCCTTATTATCATCATACGCTACCTTGAAATAAGGCGTCTCTTCATTTAGAAGATATAATCTCGCGAAAAGTGAATGAGCTGTCCTTCTGGAAAGGTAGAGTCCTGCTCCAAATGGCGACACTTGCGTTGCGCTTGTGAATATGGGTATAATCCTGAAACAGGAATCAATTCCATAATCCTTAAATTCGTACAACTTGTTATTGTAAAACACACACCTTATTGGAAGTTCTACATTTTTTCCTTGATAGACTATCAACGCGGTCGGCTGATGTATAACTATCTCTTGCGTATTCTGCGCCCCTTTCTCTATTGGAACGCGCACCGCACCAACCCCTGCTTGACCTTTTGGATAAATTACTCCATTGTAAATAAAATCTTCATCCAACCCAAATCCCCCTTGGAAGAAAAGAAGTGTTTCGTTTCTTTTTTCTTGGATTCCCTGTGGATTTAGCGAGAATGTTGAAATCCATGAATATCTATCATAGTTTTGATCGCCGCCGATTGAAGAATACGCTGGGTATTTTCCCACATCATCTGACAACGCAAGAAAATAACTTACATTATGGGCGTATAAAAATCCTAATGGTTCAGTATCATTCTGGGCAGTCAATACATTTCTCGCCATTAAATAATTCCACCATCCAATGGAGTTTCCACCATCTCCCACTGTTGTTCTTTCAAAACCACTCTGCACCCAATATCCATAATCCCACCAATGCGCGAAGACCGCGTCTTTTGGCGTATTTTGCCTTGCCCATTGCCCTGCGATCTGCCATTGTGTTGTGTACCCTGGGCCGCTATACCTTACTTGCCCCATGCTTGCAGAGTAATCATTCGCGAGAATGCCTGCAGAAAGATATCCATATTCAATCGGATTAAAGAGGAGTAATACTATTATCCCTGTGCCTGTCCACTGCACCCATTTTTCTTTTCTTGTTTGAAGATATTCATATCCTTCAATACATAAAAAAGCAGCAAAGATCGCGCTAATAGGGGAAAATTCGAATAATACACGGATCGCTGTTGTCGCGGCAATAACCCCGATTAAGAACCAGATAATCAAAAACACCGCTCCTTTATCCAGCTTTGATATTTTTTGATATTCCTCTTTTTCTTGATAATAATACTTAAAATATCCATATGCCATTATTCCTAAAAATGAGATGATCGACCCTATGAATAAGATCTTTGACAGCAATGACTCCCCATTAAGGATTGAACCGCCAGAATACCGCGAGAACACATATCCAAACAAAAATAAGGCGAAGAACAATGTTAACCTGTTTCTTTTTTTGAATTCTTTTGTCATCTTATAAAATAATAAAACTGCGCCAGCAAATATCGCATACACGTACAATACCCCGCCCATCTGCCCGGCCCAATCCTGCACATAGACCTTTCTATTTTCCGCTACAGTCAGTGTCCATCTTGTTTCGGTGAATGAATGGAACACAATTTGGTACGTGTCGTTAATCTTATCTGGGATATAACCTGGCGCAATAATCAATGCGCCCACTAGAATAATTCCTATCGCGATCAGCGTGCTTACGACTCCTTCCTGCGCGAATGTCAATCTTTCATGGAATTTGAATATTTTTTTTTTAAAAATGATGAAATTGATTGTTCCGATCGCCACAGCTGCAGACGCAGGACTTGTGATCGTTGAATAAATAATGCTTGAAATTCCACCGAGCTTATCCACTGCAGTAAAAAAAAGCATCCATGGAAGAGCCCAGCTCATTAAGGCATAATAATCTTTTTCCTCAAACCTGCTTAGGAAAATCTCTACTATCACGAACAATCCAACTAACATAAAAATAAATCCTGATGAACCTGCTGTCAGCCTTGCTAAAATCGTTGTTATTCCCGCGAGAACCCCAAATACAATCGTTTTCTTTGTTGATTCTGCCTGCCACGCAGCAGTGTACAAATATAGTGTCATCACCAACAGCATCATTCCTAAGATATCGTGGTCTGAGGAGCCGCCCATACTTCTAAAAATAAATGAAGGAATTATTGCCAGAATCAATGTTCCTAACATTGCGGTTTTCCAATTTAGAAGGCGGCGTATAAATAAAAAAAAAAAGAGCAATGTAACTGCTGTGGCGATTAAGGGATAAATGTTGTTTACATATTCCAGTGTGATATTTGAAATGAAAATGTGCAAGAATTTGTACAGATACGCAATAAAATAAGGGGTAGATGTCGCTAAACTTGCAAGATCCCTGCCTACTGGATAAAAACGCATATGGTCTGCAGCAGGAAGACTCCCATGGTCAACAATTTCCTTCGCATACCTTAACCATACTGTTGAATCCAATTCCAGTGAAATATATTTGCCTGTTGTTACATCTTTTAACTTTTCTAAGTTCTGCGCGCGGATATAGATGCTTAACAGAATAATAACTGCCAAGAGAATATACTGCAACCACTGCTTATTTTCCTTGAAAAATTTCTTGATATTCTCTTTTCTCTGCTCAATCTCATCCATTCTTTCCCAGCCCGGACTATTGTTTAAATAGTTTCCCTTTCTTTTCCCCTTACGATACCCTTAAAAATACTTTTCTTTTTTGCACTTTATGCAATCGCTTCTTTCCTCGCTCCGCGGTTCTGAGAGAACGTTATTTCTGCTCTACAGTTCGCTTTGGTTTTTTTTATTCCTCCTCTTCCCTATCTGGGCAACTATCCCACTTATGCCTTACCGTCTCTTTTTTTTCCTTTTCTGCTTGATTCTTTTTGGCGTTGGATTTTATTTCCTCTTGCGCATCGTTCGTTTTGAGTTTGATCCTCGTTTTTCTGTGAAAGAACCATTCCAATACCGTAAAATCCTGCTATTTTTCCTACTTCTCGCGTTTTTACTCCAGCTGCCAGCGTTATTCTTTCCTATTACAGCGTATACTGATGAGATTTCCTTTATCGCATACGGGATTTATTCTTATGAATTCGTGCATCACGCTACCGGGCATTTTTTTCCGTATTTGTTATGGGGACTGAGAATTTTTGTTGCATTGCTTGTTGTTTTTCTTTTCGCGTTTAGAAAAAATCTACACTCCTTTACTGAGAAAGTATTTTCTTTCTTCACTCCACGAAGGCTTGTCTTTTCCGCCCTTGCTTTGCTTCTCTTCCTGTTTGTGTATTTTTTTGCCATAAGCTCCTCGTTATATGGGTTCGCTGAGAACTTTTACGCGTATAAAAATGTGGCTGAGAAAGTATATCGCCTTTCTGGGGGGCTGCTCGCGCTTCTTTCCTCGCTGCAGGTTTTTTTATTTGGGCATCAGGAAGCTGGCGTCCGTTTTCTTTCCTTTTTATTTTACCTGCTTTCCCCTTATTACTTTTATAAACTTGTCGCGCTCTTACGCAATGAAAAAGAAGCTTTGTTCGCTGGACTATTAATGCTGTTCGCTCCAGGATTTTTTTATGCAGGACATTTAGCGTACAATGGAACAACGGAACTTGTATTCATCGCCGTTATCAGCACCTATTGCTTCGCACGCTATAAGTTACAAGAACAGAATTCTTATTTGTATTTGTTCTTTTTCTGGCTCGCTGCCGGCTTTTTGTATGAGCGAAAAGCGTTCCTGTTCTTTTTGTCATTCCTGTTCTACCTCGCTGTTGACTTTCTTTTTTTCACTGAGAAAAAACTTTCTTTATTTCTTCAAAAATACAAACCTTATCTTTTTGGAATTGTCTTGTATTTGATTTCTGTCGCACCCTATGTTCTTTTACGACTACTTGGTATTTTTAATATCGGGATTGTGAAAGCGAATGATTACCAATTTTTATTTTCCAATCTTTTTTCTTCACAACTCCTTGATTACGCGCTTGTTGCGCATTATTTGGTCTCTGTTCCTGCATTGATTGTGTTACTTCCTTCCATTGTATATGCATTGTGGCTCACCATCGCGAGAAAATCGTGGTTTAACCTGTATTTGCTCTCGTTCTTACTTGTCCATTATGTCTTCTTCACTATTATGAACTTTGTCTCCATCCCGCGTTTGTTGATGCCATTACTTCTTGCGTTTAGCTTCTGGATTGCGCAATTCCTTGGATTTTTTAAAACTCTTTTGCCTGCGCTTCGAAAACTACTTTATCTTTCTTTTTCATTGCTTGTTGTTTATCTCATTTTGTTGAATAGCTTTTTCACCTATTCCTCCTGGGAAGAACGCTACCTGCCCATGAATGAAATGTTTTCTTTTATCTCCACTTCACTTCCCCCCCACACTAAGATCCTGAAGACACTCCCTCCTTCCCCTTATAATTTTTACATTGCAAAGTATGGATTGTCGTTTGAGGATTTTGATCCAACCACATGGAAAGAGCCAGCTTCTAGCCAGACCATCCAGAATTTACATACTTACGCTGTTGAACACAATATAAGTTATGTTTTATTTCCATTGCCCCAGCCTTCCTATGACTCTTATTTTTCCTTCAAACCAAACCAAGGAAACGCGACCTGGCTTGATACGTTGTCTGTAAAGAAAAATGGTGTTGTGCCTCAAGTCAACCATGATGTTGTTTTGAAGCTGTATGCGATGGAAACTGGACCATTTTCCAAGGCCGCTGAATTTCATTTAGGGAAAAATGTTCTTTTCCTCTCTAAAGTAGACGCTAATTACTCCTTTTAGATTACAATAAAAAAGCATTTAAACTGTTCTTGAATCGCATCCTTATGTATATCCTAGGACTTAATATCGGGCATAACGCAACAGCCTGCCTCTTGAAGGATGGGAAGATTATCTGGTGCATCAGCGAGGAACGCTTTTCCCGGATTAAAAACCATACAGGTTTCCCTATTTTAGCTGTCAAGTACATTTTAATGAAAGAGAAGATTTCTGTTCAGGATCTTGACAAGGTTGTTTTAGATGACCATTATTCTTTTGTCGCAGAGCCGTATAATTTTGGAACTGTGTTCTTTCAGAGCTATACACAAAAATCCTTCCGCAAACGGATGCTTGGAAAATTGATCTATTCCTATCCAACCTTAAGCAAACCATTCCTTAATTGGAAATTTAAGTCTGTGCAAAAGAAAAAACCTGCGAACAACCTTCATTTACGCCAGACGATTGCCTCATTTTTACACTTGCCTTTAGAAAAAATCGCTGTTATTGACCATCATTTAGCGCACGCATCTGGGTCCTGCTTTAATCTGCCCACCAATAAAAAAACACTTGTGTTTACTTTAGACGGGGAAGGATCCTGCTATTGCGCTTCTGTCAGCATTTTTGATGGAAAAGAATTACGTTTACTTTCGAAAACCAGAAAAGAATCTTCGCTTGGCTATTTGTACGCTATCGCCACTATTAAACTTGGGATGAAACCACTTGAACATGAGTTTAAAGTGATGGGACTTGCGCCTTATGCAAAAGAACACAACATCCAGAAAATTTATCCAAAATTCGAATCTTTATTCCATATCACTGATGACTTACGGTTTGAGTCTAGATTCAGCATGCCCTACGCTGATTTCTTTTTTGATAAGGAATTACGACATGTACGGTTTGACATTATCGCTGGCGCTGTGCAGAAATTAACTGAAGAATTAACGTTAGAATGGATTCAGAAAGCAATCGCTACAACAGGCATTTATTCTATCGCATTATCTGGCGGCGTGTTTATGAATGTCAAAGCGAACATGAATATCGCTTCTTTACCTGAAGTGAAAGATATTTTTATTATGCCCAGCTGCGGCGATGAATCCAACGCCATCGGCTGCTGTTATTATGGCTATACCCATTTTGGAAATACAAACACTGTTGAACCTTTACAAGATTTATATCTAGGACCAGGCTACAACGACGCTGAAATCCTCTCTTTTTTGAAATCGCATAAGTTGGAAAAAAAATATGCTATCTCTACACCGAAAGACATTGAGAAAGAAGTCGCGAAATTATTGGCGAAAAATGAGATTGTGGCGCGATTTTCCGGCAGAAGCGAATGGGGCGCGAGAGCGCTGGGAAATCGTTCTATTTTGGCAAATCCTTCGAGCTCCGCTGTTATTCGCGTGTTGAACGAAGTGATTAAGGACAGAGATTTCTGGATGCCGTTCACTCCCAGCATTTTGGACACTGCGCAAAAAAAATATCTTGTCAACCCTAAAAAATTATTCGCCCCTTATATGGTTGTTACCTTCCCTTCCACCGCAAAAGCACAAGAAGAGTTAATGGGAGCGATGCATCCCTATGATTTTACATTACGGCCTCAGGTTGTCTTGAAAGAATGGAATCCTGGCTATTATCATTTATTGGAAGAATTTCAGAAATTAACTGGCATTGGCGGCGTTTTGAATACCTCTTTTAACCTGCATGGGGAGCCGAATGTGTGCTCGCCTGCTGACGCGATCCATACTGTTGAGAATTCTGGCATTAAATATTTAGCCTTGAATGGGTATTTATTACAAAAGAAAGGCATATAAAAGTATAGTTTTTCTTCAGAAGTGTTATTACTATGTGGAAATCACTATCTGTTGTCATTCCTGTTTATAATGAAGAAGAGAACATTCTTCCTATGTATACAGAAGTTTCTGGCGTGCTACAAAAACTTAAAATTCCTTATGAACTTATTTTTGTGGATGATGGCAGCAAGGATCAAACTTATTCTTTTCTGCATAAACTGCACCAACGCGATAAACGGATCAAAGTCATTCGTTTTCGCAAAAACTTTGGGCAGACTGCCGCTTTAGACGCAGGACTACGCTTCGCCCATGGTGAAGTTATTGTCACTATGGATGGAGATTTACAGAACGACCCTACCAGCATTCCTTTTTTATTAAATAAACTCGCGGAAGGATATGACGCTGTTTCTGGATGGAGATATCAAAGACGAGATACGCTTGCAAAGAAAATGTATTCAAAACTCGCAAATATGCTTCGCAAGAAATTATTAGGGGAAACTATCCATGACGCTGGCTGCTCATTAAAAGTGTATAGACGGGAAGCTGTACAAGGACTGGAGCTTTATGGCCAAATGCACCGTTATATTATCAGCCTTGTTGGTTTGAAAGGATTTAAAATTGGAGAAGTCAAGGTCGGCCATCGCGCCCGCATCCACGGGAAAACAAAATATAATTTTAAACGCCTTCTCCGCGGACTACTTGATTTATTTTTTATTAAATACCTTGCAGGTTATTCTACAAGACCATTACATTTTTTTGGCTTGCTTGGATTCTTGCAATATGGGCTTGCTTTCCTTATCTTCCTTGAACAAGTCATTAAAGCACTCTATCTTGGGTTCTTAACTGTCGGGCCATTGCTTATCCTTATTGTTTTACTTTTTATGACTGGCACTATCACGATTATTTTTGGTTTCTTAGCCGAGATCCTTGTCCGCATCCGCTATCAAGATGTACGCCCCTACAATATTCAAACTGTTCTAGAATAATTATTTTGTCTTTTTGTACCAATCTACTAGTGTTTTAATGCCTTCATCTAAGAGCACTTTTGGCTGGTATCCTAATAATTCTTTTGCTTTCCCAATATTCGCATAGGTGTGCTCTACATCGCCTGCTTGCGCTGGATATTGTTTTATTTTCGCTTTCTTTCCCACATATTTTTCGATTGTCTTTATTAAACTTTTTAGTTTTATTGGATAGGAGTTCCCTAAGTTTACGATTTCAAATTTTAATCCACTTTCACTTGCAGCTAAAATGCCATCTACAATATCCTCTACATATGTCCAGTCCCTGCTTGAACTTCCGTCACCGTACATCTCTATTGGTTTTTCCGCATCAATGAGTTTTGTAAACTTTAATGGCGCCATATCTGGCCTTCCCCTTGGGCCATACACACTGAAGAAACGCAGGCAAACTATTGGGATATTGTAGACCTTGCTGTATGTATAACACAATATTTCCGCAGCTTTTTTTGTCGCAGCATATGGGCTAATTGGCTTATTGCATGGATCATCTTCAGTGAATGGCACTTTTGTTGAGTTTCCGTATACTGAGGATGAGGAAGCAAACACAAAACTTTTTACTTTATATTCTCTCGCCAATTCAAGCAGATTTACTGTCGCATCAATATTTGTTTCTTTGTACCATACTGGCTTCTCTAAAGAAGGACGAACACCCGCTCTTCCAGCAACATGGATGATTTTATCCACTTTTTCATTTTGAAATATCTGCTCTATCTCATCTTTTTTCCTAATGTCCAATGTAAGAAACTTAAAATTTGGATGTTCTAGATTATGCTGTATGTTTTTTATTTTTGTTTCCGGCGGATAATACATCGTTAAATTGTCCACGCACAGCACGCGTTTATCTTTCGCTAAGAGCTTATCACAGACATGTGAACCAATAAATCCAGCTCCGCCTGTTACCAGAATTGTTTCCATTTTAAGGCGGAAATCTGAAATCTTAATAAAGTTATTCCTTTATAAAAAGAACATATATTTACTACTTACTTTTAGTAACTTTTGTGGTTTGTTCAATATAGATATTATACCAGATCTGAAATGTTATTAGATTCCACATTTGCCTTGCATAAAATAGGGGGGAATTTGCATAGTTTTTCTGTATTTTTTGGATATAACTGTACTTAAAAATGCCTTGCTGTTTGATTTGTTTCTCATCTAAAAGATTTTTCACTTCGTCTTTTAAATCGTTTTTTATCCATTGATCTATAGGAACGTAAAATCGTTGTTTCTTTCTTTCTAAGATTTGTTTTGGAAGAATGTCCTGAACCGCTTTTTTGAAAATGTACTTTTCGTTTGTGCCATGCAATTTTAAATTTGAAGGAATCTTTGCCGCATATTCAACGAGTTCATGATCTAAAAAAGGAACTCTTCCTTCTAACGAAGCAGCGCTTGTCATCTTGTCTGTTTTCATTAAGAAATTTTCTGGCAACTGCACTTTTGTATCAAAATATGTTAGGTTTTTTACTTTGTCTTTTGTTTTGAAGTAGGTATTTATTTCTTTAATTATATCTGTTTTTATCTGTCCTTTTGCTTTGTCAGTATATACTTCTTTTTTTTCCTGTTCATCAAAAATTGCAACGATTTCTAGCAATGCAGCTGCATCATTTTTTGCATTTACTACTTTTATGAATCTATTTATCCCTTCTTCCCCCAATGATTCGGCGTACTTGAAGAACTTATTTAATATTTGTTTTGGCATTTTTTTTATTATACTTGGAAGGATTTTTTGCGTCATTATATTTGGAAGTTTTATTTTTCTCACCATTGGAAGGATTTTATACTGTTCATAGCCCGCGAATAATTCATCCCCGCCTTCACCAGTTAAGATCACGGTTACATCTTTTTTTGCTTGTTTTGAAAGGACATATGTTGGAATTAACGCTGGA
Organism: Candidatus Woesearchaeota archaeon; assembly: GCA_016219825.1. Taxonomy (GTDB): domain Archaea; phylum Nanobdellota; class Nanobdellia; order SCGC-AAA011-G17; family GW2011-AR18; genus JACRKJ01. Next base: position 11,485 of record JACRKJ010000056.1, read on the forward strand.
TCCGCGATTGGCTCATCTGTATGATAAATAATTTCTGGCAGTGTTTTCACTAAATCTGATTTTACTATTACCTCTTTATGATTCGTGTTAAATGCTTCCGCTACAATCTTTGCGTAGGGAAGTTCATCAATTTCTTTATTTCCAAAACCTACTGAAAATGTGTTAATTTCTGCTTGTTTTCCTTGTATTTTCCGCATCATGCCTACAACCGCAGACGAATCTATACCTCCAGACAAATACGCCCCTAATGGCACATCACTCATTAACCTTCTTTGCACGGATTTTTCAAATAAATAACGGACATGGTTCGCTATCGTGTTTTCATTGTCCTGCATTGCTTCTTCTGTGAACAGCTCCCAGTATTTTGATTTTTTGAGTTGTTTTGTTTTTACGTCAAATATCAATTGATGACCAGGCAACACTCTGTAAATATTTTTAAATAAGGTTTTTTCTCCCCAATTATATCTGCAGGTTAAATAATAATCTAAAGCATTATAATCTACTTCTCGCTTTACTTCTTCACTTTCTACAATTGTTTTTATTTCTGAAGCGAATATGAATTTTCCATCTTTGTAATAATAATATAATGGTTTTATTCCTAATCTGTCTCTTGCTAAAAATAATTTTTTTTTCTTTTCATCATAAATACAAAACGCGAAATCACCATTGATTACTTTCAGCAGTTCAGTTCCATATTCTGTATACGCATTGATTAAAACTTCTGTGTCAGAATTTGAATTAAACTTATATCCTTTTTTTTCCAGCTGCTCACGGATGAATTTAAAATTATAGATTTCGCCATTAAATGTTATCCAGGCATTTTCATCTTTGCTTGCCATTGGTTGATGGCCTTTTTTGCTGATATCAATAATCGCCAGCCTGTTATTCCCCAATGTAATCCCTTTATCTAGAAATATTCCTTGATCATTTGGGCCTCGATGACTCTGCACATGAATCATCTTTCTCATTAACGTTTTATCTTCATAATTGAAACCACAAATGCCGCACATACATTCGAGCTTTACTGTATTGTTTTAAGCTTTTCCATCATCTTTATTGTCAGTTTTAAAACTCAACAACGAAGCAATTTTTTCCTCAACCACATTTAACTTTCTCGCGTTTATTTTTATGTTCAGCAAATTAAACGTTGATGTCAAAAAACTAATGTTCCACATCGGGATTTCCTGTTGCTGCAAAATAATAATCACCTGGTCTGCTGTTTCGTGCTTGTCTTTTAGTATTTTTTTTGCGGCTTTTAATGCTTCTTCTGGAGAGACTTTTACTTCTTCCAGTTTTAATTCATTCACACTTGTTTTTTCTTCTTTGAAGACTTGATCATCTCGATGTTCAATCGCCACTGGATTTGTATCTTTGTAGCTTGTGATGACATCTTTCTCTTTATTGTAAAAATCAAGCTGCCAGACTGTATTTTCTATATCTTTCGCTGGCGCCATGATAAACACGCCGCAGAGAAATCCTTCTTTTATGAACTCTTTTGACGCGGTAATTCTTTTATACGCCTCTAGAATTGAACTTAACATGCTTTTTCCTTGATCTCTTTTTGTATTTGATTTAGAAATTCCGCTTTGTTCATCGTCTGCACTTTGTTATCCCTTGTTCTTATCGCCAGGTTTCCAGATTCCATTTCTTTATCCCCTATCGTGACCAGATAATTTATTTTCAGCATCTGATTGTCCCGCACTTTTTTTCCAATGCTTTCCGCGCGATCATCCACTTCCACCCTTAATCCTTCCTCATTCCATTCTTCCGCTATTTTTTTAGCAAACGCACTATGCCGATCTGCAATCGTCATAATTACTACCTGGACTGGGGCAAGCCATGTTGGGAACTTTCCTTCAAAATGTTCAATTAAAATACCAATAAACCGCTCTAAAGACCCTAAGATCGCGCGATGAATCATAATCGGCGTATGTTTTTTTCCATCCTTGCCTTCATAGGTCGCTTCAAACCGCGATGGCGTCTGGAAATCCAATTGGATTGTCGCAACTTGATGATTCCGCTTTAACGCGTCTTTCAACTGAATGTCAATTTTTGGACCGTAAAACGCCCCGTCTCCAGGATTTATCTTGAATGGAATTTTCTTTTTTTCCAATACTTCCGCCAGCACTTTTTCAGCTTTTTTCCATAAATCTGGATCGCCCATCGCTTTTTCTGGTTTTGTTGAAAGATTTACACTATATTCAAATTTGAAGACGTCACTATACACATATTTTACAAAATCAATCACGTTGTTTAATTCTTGTTCTAATTGTTCTTCTGTTACAAAAATGTGCGCGTCATCCTGAGAAAATCTTCGTACCCTGGTCAAACCGCCTAATACTCCCCGCAATTCATTTCGATGCAATGGGGCGAAATCCGCAATCCGCAAAGGCAAATTCTTGTAACTTTTTAAAGAGGTTTTATACAAGAGTATATGCGACGGACAATTCATTGGCTTTAATGAGGCGTCCTTCCCATCCATCTTCAGGACGAACATATTTTCCTTGTAATGCTCCCAATGACCGGATGTTTCCCATAATGATTTATCATAAATTGTTGGCGTAATAACTTCTTGATAGCCTCGTTTTTTGTATTCTTTTCTTAGGAACGCCATTAATTCGTTGTAAATGATCGCTCCTTTTGGATGAAAAAACACGGAACCTGGACTTACTTCATTAAATGAAAATAAATCTAATTGTTTTCCTAAAATTCTGTGATCTCGTTTTTTCGCTTCTTCTATATTTGTTAGATATTCTTGTAATTCTTCTTTTGTTGGAAACGCTGTTCCATAAATTCTTGTGAGCATTTTATTTTTTTCACTGCCCCTCCAATACGCGCCAGCCACTTTTAGCAATTTGAAGTGCTGCAGCTCTTTGCTTGGGTTTTCCACATGGCCGCCACGACATAAATCCCTGTAACCTCCTGACTGATAAACTGTCAATGACTGCCCCTCTTTCGCGAATTCATCTATTAATTCCAGTTTGTATAGATTATCCTTGAATTCTTTTTTGGCTTCCTGCACAGACACTTCCTGTTTTTCGAATTTTTTCCATGTTTGCAATATCTCTTTCATCGCTTTTTCTATCTTTGGAAGATCTGCTTCTGTAATCGGAACAGAAAACTCAAAATCATAATAAAATCCATCTTCAATAGGCGGGCCAATCGTCCTTTTCGCATCTGGCCATAGCTTTATCACCGCTGCAGCCAGCAAATGCGCAGCAGAGTGACGGAGTGCATCGAGATTAGCCATTGCTCTTTTCGTCTTCTGTTGCTATATAAAATTAACGTGATACCAGTTCTTTTGGTTTCCCATAACATTTATAAACTTCTGACGATCTTATCTCGCTATGAATTTCAAGAGAGGTGTATTGATCTTATTCTTGCTTCTTATCCCTAGTGCCAGCGCAACAATCTCTTTAGATCAATTTACTGTATCAACCCATAATCTTGGAGACCGTTTTTTAGTTGGGGGGACTGTTACTCCTGACCAAACTTTTCGGGGAAACCTATTCTTGGAATTTACCTGCGAGCAAGGAAGCTCTACCACAGCTACTCTTCTTCTTGATCTTGAATCTGGAAAAAGCACCGCTTTCTCTAGCTTAGTCACTATTCCAGACACGCTGCTTGGACGATGCACTATGAAAGGAAGCCTCTCCAAGAATGGCAATGTTCTCGAGACGCAAACATCTGACTCTTTTTTAGCCACGAATGACTTACGCGGAAGTTTTGAACCTGTTCTGCCTTCATATCAATTAAGCGAGAAATTATCCTTAAAAGGAATATTTACCAAAGCAGATGGAACAGGCATTGATGGAAGCGCTCTTCTTTATTATAAACAAGGAAATGTGACTCTGCTTGTTGAGAATGTGGATGTCCGCGCAGGCAATCTCGCATATATAAAAGACCTTTCCCTTATTCCTCCTGGCGTTTATACATTAAGCGCGCACGTCAGCGACGCTTCCCAAAACAGGCATGTGTTTGAAAGTTTCGCGACGTTTTCCTTAGCTAACGCGCTTACTATTTCCGTGCATCCTGACAAAGAGTTGTATTCCCCTGGAGACACTGTTGTTTTACGGGGAAGCATCCAAGGAAAAACTGGAAAAGAATTAAAGAATGTCCGTGTTTTTACCTCCGCGTTTGAAAAAGAATTGAGCGCGACTCTAAAAAGCAACAATGACGCATTCACTCTTTCCTTTGTCTTGCCAAAAGATGTCAAATCAGGGGATCATCAGCTTTCTTTTACTGCGAAAGATGATACTGGCAATTACGGCGAGCAGATTGTCGGATATAGTGTACGGTCTATCCCCACTACTTTAAAATTGGTTGTCAATACGACCAGCATTATTCCGTCACAAGAAGTCCATTTCTCTTTGGATTTACGGGATCAGGCAAATGACGCGTTCAAAGATTCTTTGTTAACAAGCTTGTTTAACCAAAAAGGCACGTTTGAGAAAAGCAAATTAGTGAAAATCGGCACTGATGATTATTTTGTGTTAAGCGCTGACAGCCTGCCTGGCACATGGAAATTGAAAGCTGAAGGATTTGGATTACAAGCTGAACAGCCATTTACTGTCCAACCCCACCAATTATTAACAACAGAATTACATGAAGGCACATTAACCGCGCACAATATTGGAAATGTCTTGTTTGAAGGATATTTCGCCTTGAAAGCAGATACCCTTGAAAAAGGAGAGACAATCAGTTTAGACCTGAATGAAACTACTGACTTTGTCTTAAATAAATTATTCCCCCCTGGGACATATACACTTTACATCCCATTAACGAACCAAACCTATTCAGGCGTACACGTTTTACCACGGGAAACGTTCTTTGGCAATCTGAAAGATTCCTTGTTTAACTCTGTTGGAAAACCATTTGATGGAATCACTGGCAAAGTCACTGCCCGACTTTCTTCTTCTGTTGACGATCCGACGAGACAACTCGCTTTGTATGGGCTGTTGGTCTTGATTTTAGGCGGATTAGTCTTTATGCTGTGGAACCACCGCGCACAATCAAAAACAGATATTTATGTCCATGAGCAACATCGAGACGCAAGCTTTAAGGAAGGAAGGAAGATGCTTGCTGAACTACAAAAACGAGGCATTCGAAAACCTTCGCAACAACAATTTGGCGTCGCTGATGAAAAAGACATTCAAGACTTTAGAAATAGAATGAAAACCGCATATGAAACCCATCAAGCACATGAGAAGAAAAATGCGTATCAAAGCGATGGCTATCCTACTCTACGGCCAGCAGCTACAAGACAACCGCCAGCTTCTTCAACCCCGTCAACTCCTCCCCCTGAACCTGAAAAGAAAGAAGGAAGCATTTTTGACATGTTCAAATAAAGATACGTTTAAATATTTCTTTCATTCATTTTATTTATGGATAAAGTTACCATGGAAAAGCTGGAACGGTACTTTGATGTTACCTCCAGAGCTTTGAAAAAAGTCAAGTTTCGCGACACTCTTAAAATGAAACCCCAAGCCATCGCCCATGATTTTTTTGATATGGCGCAGCGCTATTTTGACGACGCAAAACATTTTCGAGAACAAGGAGACTGGGTCACCGCTTTCGCAGCTCTGAATTATAGCCATGGCTGGCTGGACGCTGGGGCGCGTTTAGGTGTTTTTGACGTTGGGGGAGACTCAGAATTGTTCACGGTTGATGAAGAATGGGTATAATCGTTTTCTCTGTCGGCGGCTCATTGATTGTTCCTGACACAATTAATCCCTCTTTTCTCTCCTCCTTTCAAAAACTCATCGTCCAATTAAAGAAAAAACATTCCATTGTTCTTGTGACTGGGGGAGGAAAGATCGCGAGAGACTATATCACTGCTATACGGAAATTCACACCAGATGAACGGTTTTCCAGTTTAGTCGGAATCGCAAGCACGAAGTTAAACGCTTCTTTAGTCGCAGGCTTATTCGGGCATTTTCATTTAGTCCCAGACTCTTTGCAGGAAGTTAGAAAATCCTTAGAGCTGCATAACCTCGTTGTATGTGGCGCTTTAGGATTCCAGCCTAATATGACCAGCGATGGGGACGCTGCTTTGATCGCTTCATATTTGAAAGCTGATTTTTTCGTGAATCTAACGAATGTTGACGGGCTGTATGATAAAGACCCTCATGCATTTAAGAACGCGAAACTACTCAAGACAATCTCATTCCGTGATTTTTTGAAAATGGCGAACGCGATTGTTTACACGCCCGGCCAGCACTTTGTTTTGGATCAGGCTGCCGCGCAGCTTATCGCACGCGAGAAAATCGCCACCTATATTTTAAACGGGCATGATTTGAAGAATGTTCTTTCCGCTTTGTCCGGCAAATCGTTTACTGGAACACGGATTTATGGCTAAAGCAATTCTGGTTACTGGATCTGTGGGCTCTGGAAAAACTACTGTCTCGAAACTCCTCGCGAAGAAGTTACGCTGGACGTATATTGATGTGAACTTAATTATTAAAAAAAATCCATTTGTTGTCACTGGATTTGATACAAAAAGAGACTCGAAGATTATTGATACTATAAAATTATCCAAGGTTCTTGCTTCTTTGATCCTGAAAAGCAGTAAAAACTTAATTATTGACTCGCATTTAAGCCATTATGTCCCTGCACAGTATGCTAATTTATGCATTGTTACGAAATGCAGCCTGAAAACACTTCGGAAGAGATTGAAAAAAAGAAAATACACCACAGCGAAAATACAAGAAAATGTTGAGGCTGAAATTTTTGATGTGTGTTTAATAGAAGCGCTGGAATCAGGGCATCATGTGCATGTTCTTAAGACAGATAAACCTATTCAACGACAATTAAAAAATATTTTTCACTGACTTATTTCCCAAACCTTCTCTGCCTGTTTTTATACTCTTCAATGCACGCGAGAAAATCCTCTTTTTCAAATTCAGGCCATAACTTGTTTGGAAGAAAGATAATTTCGCTGTAGACTGACTGCCATGTCAAGAATCCGCTTAACCTCGATTCAGATGTGCGAATAATTAAATCTGGATCTGAATGCAAATACGTATTCTTACTGAATAATTCTTCGTTAATGTTTTCTATATTCACCTTTCCTTCCTTGACTTGTTCCGCTATCTTTTTTACCGCGTCAATAATTTCCGCCCTGCCGCCATACGCCATCGCGAAGTTTACTATAAATGGAACGTTGTTTTTTGTCGCGTCCATTAATTTTGTCATCGCATCATAGACTTCCCGCGGAAACATTTTTATCCTGCCAATGAAATTAATTCTCATATTCTTTATTTTTTCCTCTTCTTTTCGCAACTGCGTAAACGCCTTTTCGAATAAGTTCATTAAATAATCAAATTCCTCTTTTGGGCGGTCAAAGTTTTCTATGGAGAACGCATATAATGTTAATTCTTTGATGTTGATTTCTTTGCACCATTCCAATACCCTCTTTACTTTTTCATAGCCTAACTCATGGCCTTTCCAGGGCTTCAGCATTAATTGCTTTGCGAAACGGCGGTTACCATCTATGATTATTCCAATATGCTTTGGAACGCTGTTTTGTACTGCATCCATTGAAAATAAAAGAGAACAAATCTTTTAAAAAGGTTCTTATTCCTTCAGTTTATATGTATTCAGACATTATCCTTTTTCAGCGGCTTCCAGAGCATGACGCGTTCATCCGAAGATTAGGATTCCAGCGAACGTTTTCCCATGATGATTTGAAAAAAATAAACGTTGTTCACGGAGACAATTATATCCTATTACGAAAAGCACTGGATCAAAAAAAAGTTGATTTGATTTTGAATCCGCATCTCGGAAACAGAAAAGACCATTTACATTACCGCGACTCCGGGTTGAACCATGTGCTGTGCAATTTAGCGCATCAAACTAACGCAGCTGTGGGCATCACGCTCCCTTCTTTGAAAACCGCTGAAGATTACGGGCGAGTGCAGCAAAATATTATTTTATGCAGAAAAGCGAAAGTCCCTGTCTTTTTATTTAGTTTCGCTGAACATCCTTATTCTATGCGAAGCGTGCATGACTTACTGAGTTTCTGCAGAATTTTAGGGATGAGCTCGCAAGAAGCGAAAAGAGCAGTATATGGGTTTTCTCCTTTCTTCGATGAGAAGAGCCCTCGCCGTTGATAATTCATAATCTTTATAAATACTGAAAAGCTTGTTTTTTTAGAACGAGAAAAGTTGTTTTTTATTTTCTCAACACCATGCAAACACAACGATCACGACCAAAACCTGTCATGCCGAGTTTGAAGGAGAAGCGAAGATATGTTGTTTTCGAAGCACGCTCAGACCATTCACTTTCCATTTCCATCATGCAGAATATAATTATTGACTCGTATAAAGAGTTATTCGGCTTATTTGGATTAGCTGCAGCTGGATTGCAGTTTTTATCTGACTGGAAAAATAATACCGGCATTATCCGCGTCCAAACTTCCCATGTTGATGATTTGAAAAGCGCTTTTGTGCATGCGCAAACCTTTAATACCTCACCGCTCTTTATCCATACCATTCGTGTCGCTGGTCTCTTGAACCGCGCACGCCACGCTTATTTGGAGGTGTCGTAATACTATGCAACAACAACAAACAATGAACCATCAAATGATGGGTTATGATCGAAGCAGCACTATGTTCAGCCCTGATGGAAGACTTCTTCAGGTTGAATATGCGAAAAAAGCAGTCCGCCAAGGAACAACGTCTGTTGGTGTTGTCTGCAAAGACGGGGTTTTATTATTAGCTGATAAACGAATCATTGAAAAACTCATTATTGGAGACAGCATTGAAAAAGTGTTTCAGGTGGATGATCATATCGGTGCCTGTGCTACTGGGTTTTTAATGGACGGCAGAGTTTTAATTGAACGGGCGCAGCTTATCGCGCAGCAATCCAGAGTAACCTATGACGGACCGATGGATTTACTTTCTTTAGTGAAAGAAATCGCGAACATGAAGCAGCAATTTACGCAATATGGCGGAGCGCGGCCATTTGGTGTTTCTATTTTATTCGCTGGTGTTGATGATGAAGGACCGCAATTGTACTTGACAGATGTCACAGGAATTTATTTCCAATATAAAGCGACCGCTGTCGGCGAAGCTGAAACTGAATTGAAAGAAATACTAGAAAAAGAATACACTGATGATATCACAATTGAACAGGGCATTAAACTCTGCTTGAACGCGATGAAAAAAGTATTCGGCAAAGACTTTGATATTGAAAGAATTGATGGAGCGTACATTAAAAGCGCTGACCGCATGTTTAGACGCATCAACAAGGATTACTTCAGAAAACTTGTGAAGAAAAATGTCTGATCAAGATGTTGTTGTCAAACTTCGAAAAGGCAAGAAAGACTATGAAGTCCTTGTCCATCTTGAAGCAGCGTTAGCTTGGAAAGCTGGCAAACCTCTTTCTTTTGAGCATGATGTTCTTGTTATTGACGCTGTCTTTGAAGACGCGAAAAAAGGAAAACGCGCTTCGATCCATGAAATGAAGTCTCTCTTCGTTACTGATGACACTATTGAAGTCGCGAAAAAAATTGTCCAGGAGGGGCATCTTCCGCAGACTGAAGCTATGATGCGGCAAGCGCTTGAACAAAAGAGAAGAAAGATCATTGATCTAATCCACAGAAATACTGTTGACCCAAACACTGAAAAACCGCATTCCCTTAGCCTTATTGAGACTGCGTTGAATGAATTGAAATTTAAAATCGATGAACATAAACCTGCTGAGCAGCAATTTGATCTTGTGCTAAAAGCGATGCGGAAATTACTGCCGTTGAAATATGAAGTCCGGGAAGTGTTAGTCCGTATTCCCCATCAATATACCGCCCGCGCTCTTCCTCTTTTAAGGCAGCGCGCGAAGATTCTTCAAGAAAAATGGGAAGCAGACGGAGGATTATTCGCTACGCTTGAACTGCCTGCAGGACTTCAAGAAGAATTAGAGATAGCTTTAAATAATCTTACTCATGGCGAAGTGGAACTACGACTCATTGCGACACGTTAACCATGGGACTTTTTGTTCAAGATAAGGATATTGTTGTTCCCGGCCAAGAACTGGCTGAAGGGATGGATTATTTGCCTTCTGGCGATGTAATCAGAGAGAAAGATAAACTCATTTCTATAAAAGTGGGAACTGTTTCTATCAATAATCGGTTTGTCAAGGTCATTCCTCTTGCTGGCAAATATACCCCCAAACGCGAAGATTTGGTTATTGGGGAAGTTGTCAATATTGGCTTTAGCGGCTGGAGAATTGATTTTGGCTGGGCTTTTGAAGGCAATGTCTCCTTGAAAGACGCTGTCGCTGAGTTTGTTGAAAAATCCGCAGATTTAACTAAATATTATAACCTTGGCGATTGGGTTTTGACACAGATCGTACATGTTGCCGGCGGCGGGAAAATCATTGATCTTTCCATGCGGGGGCCTAGTGTCAGAAAATTGGGACCTGGGAGATTAGTCCGTGTTACCCCTTCTAAAGTCCCGCGTATTATTGGGAAGCAAGGAAGTATGATCACCCTCATTAAAGATTCTACAAACTGCAAAATCTTTGTCGGCCAGAATGGCTATGTCTGGATCACTGGAGAAAAACCAGAACAAGAACTGCTTGCCAGCGAGGCTATCGCGAAGATTGAAGCTGAGAGCCATATTTCTGGATTGACTGACCGCATGAAAGTATTTTTCGAAGAAAAAGGAATTACGAGGAAAGAATAATGACTTACACTCAACGATTTGACGGACGAAAGATTGATGAACTCAGACCTATGGAAGCGAAGATCGGGGTTGTCGAACGCGCTACTGGGAGCGCGATGTTCCGTATTGGAAAAACTTACGCTGTCGCCGCTGTGTATGGTCCGCGCGAGTTATATCCGCAAGCGATGCAAAACCCGCTGAAAGGAAGGTTACGATGTAATTACAATATGATGGCTTTTTCTGGAAGCGGCGAGCGTGTACGACCAGGACCAAGCAGACGAAGCAAAGAAATTTCTTTAGTTACTGAGAAAGCATTGGCTCCCCTTGTAGACTTAACCGCGTTTCCAAGCACGGTTATTGATGTGTTCGTTGAATTAATTCAAACAGACGCAGGCACCCGATGCGCTGGCATCTGCGCTGCCGCGTTGGCATTAGCTGACGCAGGTATCCCAATGAAAGATCTTGTTTCTTCTGTCGCTGTTGGAAAAGTCGGCGGCAAAATTGTTTTAGACCTTTCTAAGGAAGAAGAGGATCATCCTGACGGCGCTACTGATATCGCTGTCGCGATGTCCACTCGCACTAACCAAATCACATTATTACAAATGGATGGAGAAGTATCTGCTGATGATTTGAAAGAAGCGCTCCAACTCGCTAAAAAAGGATGCGACGCTATTAAGAACGTTCAAATCCAAGCTTTGCGCGATCGTTATTACCAGGAAGGCAACAATGAATAATGTCCGGAAAGATCATTTATTGGCAACCTTAGCAAAAGGAGTCCGCTATGATGGACGCTCTTTTCAGGAATACCGACCTATTTCCATAGAGTATAAAATCTCCTCGAAAAGCGCTGAAGGTTCAGCCCGTGTCAAAATCGGAAAAACTGAAGTCGTCGCGGGCGTCAAATTAGAAATTGGAGAACCATATCCAGACACCCCCAATGAAGGAACATTGATGGTCAATGTCGAATTATTGCCATTGTCCAGCCCTGAATTTGAGTCTGGACCTCCAGGCATTGACGCTATGGAACTTTCCAGAGTTGTTGATAGAGTTCTGCGTGAAGGAGAAGCGCTTGATTTTGAGAAACTATGCATTGAATCTGGCAAGAAAATGTGGATTGTGATTGTTGATATCTATCCGATTAATGATGATGGTAATTTATTTGACGCTGCTGCGCTAGCTGCGTTGGCTGCGTTGCGAGACACGCATTTCCCCGCTGTCGCTGATGAGAAAGTCCACTATGGAAAGCTAACAACTACGAAGTTACCATTGAAACATCTTCCTCTTTCCTGTACCATCGTTAAAACAGGAGACGCATTTTTAGCTGACCCTTCTAGGGTTGAGCGAGAATTTGAAGACGCGCGCTTGACTGTTGGGGTCTTAAAAGACAATATGATCTGCGCTTTACAAAAGGGTGGAGACGCTGGACTTACTCCTGAAGAAATCCATCACATGATCGCGCTTGCCCAGGAAAAAACACAAGAACTGCGGAGGTTGTTTCCATGAAATTGACAAAATATGAATCTGCGCGCCTTATTGGGGCGAGAGCATTACAGCTTGCGATGGGCGCACCACTTTTGCTTGAATTCAGCGAAGCTGACTTTGAACGTCTGCATTACAGCCCCATTGAAATCGCGAAATTGGAACTTGAGAAAAACATCCTGCCCATTAGTATAAAACGGTCCATGCCTCAAAAAACGGAGTGATACTCCCTTCTTTTTATGATTATCCACTCTGTCTCTTTTTCCCGCGGCATCCCTTTTTTTTCACATCCTAAACTTGTTGTTGACGCGAATGATGGAAAAGGAAGCTGTTATCTGCATTCTGTCTCTTCAGAACTTATTTCTTTATTGAATACGCGACTTCATCACTTTTCTGTCGCTACTACGGAGGATTTTGCAAAATTACAAGCACTTCTTCATGATGTTCCATCTGATGTGCATCACGCTGTAGAACTCGCTGTGTTCAACGCATTCCCTGAGAACTGGAATTTCTTCTCCCCTGCGAAAAACCTGCCGCGCCCTGTTTCTTTTGTCTATAGAAAAGCTACCAGCATCCGCTCCTTTTTTGTTTTATCCACTGACTCCGCGGATTTTTCCAAATCTGTTTTAGCGAATGAACTTGTCTGCCACAATATGGAGAAAAAAAATCTCGCTGCTGATGTTTCTGACGCTGTTGCGCTTGAAACGCTTCAAGACGCAATTCGGGAGGTGCAATTTCATTTTCCATTCACACTCCGTATCGGAGCAGATTTCTCAGGCGCTTCTTTCTCCATTGAACAATTGTACGAACTTGTCCAGAAATACCATCTACTCTATATCCAAGACCCATTTCCTACTGCAAACACGAAAGATTACCAAGAACTTTTCCAATTGCTTGGAGGGGATTGTTTTATTGTTTCCTCATCCCAAGAACTTTCCGGCACCCTCTTCAACAGCGTCCTGCTTCCAGCACAACCTATTTCTGCTTTTTCTAAGCAGGTTGCAACACTTAAAGAGCAAGAGCTGAATATACTTGTACCTGGACAGCCTGGAATCGCCGCGCTTCTTGTGGCGCTGGAAGTCCCACTTCTTTTGATTGATCCAAAAGCAAAAGAAACAAAATACCTCGTGAGAGAATTTGAAAAATTACATGCATTGATCTTAGAGCAAAAATAGAAATATTCAGCTACATTTTTCATTTTATTTTGTTTTCTGCACTGATATTTTTAACTTTTCAGCGATTTCAAAAGAAGAAGTAACAATATAATTTCACCGCAATCTTTATAAATACCCTTTCTCCTAACAGAATAGTTATTTTAAAAAAGGAGGTGTCGTTAGTGGCTTTAGAAGCTTTAGGAAAAACAGGTTTACTCATTCTTGATCCACTCTATAAGTTGTGGTATACATTTGTTGGGGTGA